>JBFIZG010000001.1:0-31927 GCA_041604955.1 Gemmatimonadales bacterium
ACGAGCTCGACGACAAACACAAACGCGAGGTTTCCCAGCAGCTTCCCCACGAAGATGGCGACCCGTGGCACCGGCGTCAGCAGAATGCCATCGAGCGAACGGTTTTCTTGCTCCAGGAGAAAGGCGCGATTGAGACCGAGCATCGCGGCAAACGTTATGGTCACCCAGAGCGCACCGGGTGCGATATCGACGAGAGTCACAACCGATGGATCTCGCATAAAATAGAAAACGGCGAGCACCAGCACCGTGAACACCATTGACGAGGCGAACGCCGTTTTCGTACGCCACTCGATGCGGATGTCTTTGCCGGCCAGCGCAAACGCCGCCCGCCAAAACCCGGCGTCAACCATGTTGCGCGAGCTCCCGATAGCGCGCGGAGATGTCGGCGGGTGTCTGACGCTCGATCGGTTCCAGCGCCACGAGCGACCCGCCCACGAGGTACCCTACCGATGACGACAGTTCGACCAGGTTCGCCAGTTGGTGCGTGGCTGCGACCACGATCTTGCCGCTGGCTCGGAAATCCTTCAACACACCAAACACAAACGTCGAAGCCGCCTCGTCGAGTCCGGTCAAGGGCTCGTCCAGCAGCAAAATGTCCGGCTCCGCCAGGAGCGCACGTGCGATGGTGAGGCGTTGGACCATCCCGCGGCTGAACGCTGCGACACGCTGATCGGCCGCTCGTTCGAGACCGATGCGCTCCAGTTGCTCGTCTATCCGATGTTCGGCATCGCTCCCATGCAGCCTCGCAAAGAACCGCAGGTTCTCCCGAGCCGTAAGCGCTTCATAGAGCATCGAGTGGTGTGCGACCATTGCGCGGTTTCCCGTCAGGGTGACGGTACCGGCGGTAGGACGGAGCAACCCGGCGAGCAGCCGGAGCAGCGTGGTCTTGCCCGCGCCGTTATGACCGATCAGCAGGAGCGCTTCGCCGCCCGCGACCGACAGCGAGACGTTGTTGACCACAGGCCGGTGGCCATACCGACGCGAGAGGCCGTTGACCGTGAGTACTGGCTTGTCGGGGGAACTTATCATGCACGGCGGTTGAGGGATGCGGTGTTGGACGCCGCAATATAGCACCGCCGTACCTCAGCTGCTCTGCTCTTCCTCGATCTCGAACAGGTCTTCCAGTTTGGTCAAAACGAACAGGAAGCGAAGCTCTTCACTCAGGCCGCGAAGGCTGACCTTCACATTGTGGCTCGCAGCCCGGCGTTGCACCATGATCACCGCGGAGAGCCCGGCGCTATCCACCGTCGTGGTCGCGCTCAAATCGATGACCAAGCGGCCGCCGTGGTGACCCATGCCTTCCACCAGTTCGACCGCGGCGCGGCGGAACTCGACGCGCGTATCCAGGCCGAGTTGCTCGGGGGCCACCAAGACGTGCTTCTCACCGCTCACCATCTGTCTCATATCCGCCGCGTTTGCCGATCGTCGAGTGCTGGAACGCCGCTTTCCTTCCTGGCAAATTGTTTGCCACCCTCTGAGGTGGTTTCACCCAGGCAACTCGTTGTTCGATAGACAGTTACATGAGTGATGGTGAGCAACCGCACATCACTGGTTGTCGTAGTTCGCCAGAACAACTGTTTTCTGCAACGCATGAACTGGTGTAAACTTGGCTCCGACGCGCACGGCCTCGGCACATCGTCTCAACCAGCTGGAGATCTCATGAGCAATCAGATCGAAACCCTGTTGAAGGAGGGACGCACGTTCAAGCCGCCCGCGGCATTCAAGCGCGAGGCCGTCGTGAGGACGAGAACGATCTACCGGGACGCGGCAAAGAACCGGCTGCAATTCTGGGCCAAACAGGCGCGAGAACTCCATTGGTTCAAGCGTTGGACAAAGGTGTTGCGATGGAAACCGCCACACGCGAAGTGGTTTGAAGGTGGGAAGATCAATGCCTCCGTAAACTGCTTGGACCGGCATATCGAGGGAGCGCGACGCAACAAGGTCGCCCTACTGTGGGAAGGTGAACCAGGCGACCGGCGCGCGATCACGTATTGGGAACTGTACCGCGAAGTCAATCGGTTTGCGAACTCTCTCAAGGGCCTTGGGATAAAGCGAGGCGATCGGGTCGCGATTTACCTGCCCATGATTCCCGAGGCCGCCGTCGCGATGCTCGCATGCGCCCGTATCGGTGCGGTCCATTCCGTCGTGTTTGGCGGCTTCTCAGCGGAATCGCTGAGCGACCGCATCAACGACGCCAAGGCGAAGGCGGTCATCACGTCGGACTTCGGATATCGGCGTGGTCAGATTCTGCATCTCAAACGAAACGTCGACGAAGCCTTGAAGTCGACTCCCTCCATCCAGGCCGTCGTCGTGGTACGGCGCCAGGCCCGCACGAATGACGGCGAGTCGAAGGTACGGATGCAATCTGGGCGGGACCATTGGTATCACGACCTCATGGCCGATGCCGCGGCGTATTGCAAACCCGCGGTGATGGACGCCGAGGACCTGCTTTTCATTCTTTATACGTCGGGGACGACAGGGAAACCCAAAGGTATCGTGCACACGACCGGTGGGTATCTGACCCAGGCCGTCGCCACCACCAAATGGGTGTTCGACCTCAAAGAAGAAGACGTCTACTGGTGCACGGCCGACGTCGGATGGATTACCGGTCACACGTACATCGTGTACGGTCCGTTGGCGCTCGGAGCGACGCAGGTGATGTATGAAGGCGCACCGGACTGGCCCGGCAAGGGGCGGTTTTGGGAGATCGTCGACCGGTACGGTGTCACGGTGTTCTACACGGCACCGACAGCGATTCGCGCGTTCATGAAATGGGGCGCCGAGTACCCTTCCAAGCACGATCTGTCCACCCTCAGACTCCTGGGCACCGTCGGCGAGCCGATCAATCCCGAAGCCTGGATGTGGTACCACCGTCACATCGGCGGCAAGCGTTGTCCCATCGTTGACACGTGGTGGCAAACGGAGACCGGTGGGATCATGATCTCGCCGCTGCCCGGCGTGACGGAGACAAAACCCGGATCCGCAACGTTCGCGCTGCCGGGAATCGACGCGGAGTTGGTGGACGGCGACGGAGCACCGCTGGACGTGGGCGGAGGGCTCCTGGTCATCAGCAGCCCATGGCCGGGAATGCTTCGCACCATCTACGGCGACGACAAGCGATATCGCGAAACGTATTGGAAGCGCTTTCCCGGGCGGTACTTCCCCGGTGACGGCGCCAAACGCGACGAACGCGGGTACTACTGGATTCTCGGACGAGTGGACGACGTGTTGAACGTCGCCGGCCACCGGATCGGGACGGCGGAGGTGGAAAGCGCGCTAGTGTCGCACCCGGCCGTCGCCGAGGCGGCCGTGGTTGGGAAACCGCACGACCTCAAGGGGCAGGTGCTCGCCGCGTTCGTGATTCTGAGAAGCGGCGCCGAAACTAGCGCGGAGCTGGCCAGCGAGCTCAAGCAACACGTGGGGAAAAAGATCGGCGCAATTGCGCGACCCGACGACGTGATCTTTTCGGTCGACCTGCCGAAAACCCGGAGCGGCAAGATCATGCGGCGGCTGCTCAAGGATATCGCCGCAGGTCGCGCGCTCGGAGACGTCACGACCCTCGCCGATCCGGCGGTGGTGGAAGCGCTCAAGGAAAAATATGAAGGTCAGGAAGAATAGGCCCCGCGCCTCAGACCGATGACGGTGACGAGTGCGATGGCGGTGATGATGACGGCGGAGACGATGCACCAGCGGCACCATGCGTCGATCACGACGGCTTCGAGATAGGTGAGATAGGCGGTAAACCCGACACCAACCCCCGAGAGACCGAGCAACAGATAGGTCGGCGTTTTCGATTCGAGCCAGCGTGGTTGGAGGCCGGCGAGACTCACCGCAAAGAGCGCGAGGTATCCGATCACGCCGTACAGCGCGACCGGCTGTCCGAACAGCACCGCGTGTTCGCTGAGCTGCACCGTCTCGCAGCCCCCGCTGCCACAGGCCATTTCTCCCACCAAACCGATTTTCCATAGCCAGAGGTACAGCGCCACGAAGAACCCGATCAACGCCAGTGCGGCGATGACCATGCGATGATTCACGGCACAGCCTGCTCCGCTGCGATGTCCACCAGCGCCTTGATGCTGTCGTACGCCAGACTGCTGGACACGCGTATCTGGCCGATATCGAAGGTGGGTGTTGATGCGACACCGAGCGCGGCGATCTCGTCCCTCGTTGCCTGGATACGCGCGAGGTACCGTTGCTCCTCCATACATTCACCATACTGGTCGGTGTTGACACCTATCGCCTCGGCATAATCACGGAACAATCGCTGCGGGCGAGCGGATGAAGACCAATTGCGTTGGTTGAAGAAGAGCTGGTCGTGCATCTCCCAAAAACGATCTTGTTCCGCCGCGCACGCGGCGGCGTGATGCGCAACCAGCGCCTTGTCGTGCATATCCAGCGGGAAATCCCGGAAACGCCAGCGAACGAGACCGGTCTGGACCAACCGCTGTTTCACGTCCGGACCGGTGAGGACGGCGAAATGGCCGCATGCCGGGCACTGAAAGTCGGCGTATTCGACGATCTCGACGGGCGCCGATTCGCTACCAACGACATACCCAGGAAACGCCGCGGTGTTGAGCGGAACCGGCTGCGCAATGAACTGCGGCCCGGATCCGCCTCCAGTCGTCGTCCAGAGAATCGCACCACCGCCGATGACGGCGATCGCACCGAGTACCACGTAAAAACCCTTCATGACTGTTCTCCTCGCCAAGGCGCATCGTCGTCCGGATCGTCGCCGTCCAAATCCATCTCTTTTTCCAGAGACTCGAGACGGCGCTTTGCCTCTTCTACGATTCGCCGACTCTCGGCAACCTCGGGCAAATCATACGTGATGCGCACCTCATAGTGGAATAGCTCGCTCCTGGCATCACCCATCATCTTCAGGAGTTGTGGGCCCGCCGCCAGTAACGCGGTGTCGTCGTCAAATCCTCGAATCAGGTCAGCGATGGCGCGAAGCAGCTCTACGAGGCGTCGTTCGCGGTCTTTGCCGTATACCTCGTCACCCATGATCTGTTCGATTAACTCCCGTGCGGCGGACGCCAAGTTGCGCGCGAAGTCGACAAGATGCTATGATTCTCGATTGTACTCAATTTGGCACCGAAAATGCAGCTCGAGCGTATGTATGGGAAGAAAACGGCCAAGTCAAAGTAATCACAATCACCCGAGTGCGTTTGACCGGGCCCGTGATGAGTTGTTCAGCCATATCCTCAACTGCGGAGTGCTCGAAGCCGACGAGCACCACCGAAAAGAATGGTTCGACGACACCCTGGACTACCTCGGACAACGACATCCCTCGCTGTCGAAAGCTAAGCTTGCCTCATTGCGCGAGTTGGGCGAACGATTCTGCGAGCCCGTGATTTCGGACGATCGGACCCTCAAAACCAGCTGACACCGAACAAACCCCTCACCCACCCCGCATCCGCCTCCGAAAGCCCGCGGATAGACGAACACCACCACCGACACCGCCCTCAACAAACCAACTGAAGGACGCACCAGGGTTCGCTTCGACCCCGATCACCAATAACAGATACTCCCTATCCGCCTCCCGGCTGAAGACGGCAGCGAGACCACCACCTCCGTACGGCGTCACGCCACGCCGCTTGAACGGATTCAACGAAAAGCTCACAAGGGCCTCCGGTCGAACCGCCACGCTGCCGCGCTGGTCGCCCAGACTCGCCGTCACCAGCGCCCTCAATCGGCCGCGGTTCCGCCACCCTAACCCCGCTCCCCCACCCAAGAACCGCGCGGCATTGTTCGAATTCATGTTGGAACCCGCAACGAACGTGAAGAGACCGTGCACCTGCCACTCCCAACCCGGCTGCGCCTGAAGGCGGCCGCCCCACACCAGCAAGGGCGCCAACAGGAGCGCGCGTTTACACAATTTCGATCTCTGAATCCATTTGGATGTCGGGCGCCAACGAATGCACAACCGAACAGTATTTCTCGAGCGAAAGACTTACTGCCCGTTCGGCCTTTGTCCGATCGAGTGCATCACCCGACAGTGTGAAGCTGAATCGAATGTCGGTGAACCGCTTCGGGTCCGCGTCCCTGCGTGTTCCCCGGACGTCGATGCCCAGGGTGCGAAGTTCGACCCGCATCTTTCGGAGGATGACGA
The DNA here is from genome assembly GCA_041604955.1 of Gemmatimonadales bacterium. GTDB lineage: Bacteria > Gemmatimonadota > Gemmatimonadetes > Gemmatimonadales > GWC2-71-9 > JBFHWR01. The sequence goes on from JBFIZG010000001.1 coordinate 6,113, forward strand.
CCACGTCGGCGCCTGCGCAGGCGGCTGCCGCGAGCAACAGGGCAAGCATCGGGCTCGGTCCGGCGACTCCGTCACCATCCAACTCGATCGTCGGCGTCGGCGGTTCGGTGCCCGTCCCTGTGAACCGTGTCCCTTCTCCCGACCACTCGAGGTGAATCGCTCTCTCTTTAGGCATATGCCGCTCCGGGAAGCGTGGGATATCTTGGAGTGCTGTACAGATCGGGAAGCGCGATTACCGCCGCCATGCAACGCGCCCGTAATCCGCCACGGCGTAGAGCGAGATCGCAGCGGTCGCCCAAACCAAGGGTCGCAGGAGGTCTGACTCGGCAAGAAAGGCGACAAGCGCGAGCCCCTGACAGACGGTTACAGCTTTGCCTCCGATTCTGGCAGGGACCGCCGTCGGTCGCCCCGCGATCCAGCTGATTATGAATCCGAGCGCCGCAAGCACGTCGCGTAACACAGCGCCAAGTGTCTCTATCAGCGACAGAACGCCACTTCGCCATACGACAAAGAACGCGGTCACCATAAACAACTTGTCGACGACGGCGTCGAGAACACTCCCGATACGGGAGCTGCCGATCCGTCGTGCCCAGAATCCGTCGGCGAGGTCGGTCACCGCGACGACGGCCAGGATGGCGAACCGAACGCCGGCGTGTTCTATCACGAGGAATGCGATCGCCAGTGGGATGCGGATCGCGCTCAAAACATCGGGCGGTCTGATGAGGTTTCGCGGGGACTCCGCGTTTCCGGCGACGCGTGGCTCGTCTACCAATTCGCCTCAGCGACTCCGACCACTCCCCCGGACCACGAATTCCGCCCGGGTGTGTTCGTGAAACGTCTGTTGGGCCAGCGTCGTCACTTCTGCAACGCTCACGGCGCGCATCTTGTCGGCATCCGTGTGGAACTCGTCGATGAGGCCGTACATCCATGCATCCAGAATGTCCGCCGCCAGCGAGGAACCCCGCTGATGGGCGATCTCGATCGTGCCTGCCACATAGTTACGGGCCCGTTCGAGTTCCTCGGGCGTCGCTGGGTCGGTCACCAATCGGGCCAACTCGACCAGCATTGCTTCCCGCGCCTCGTCTTCTCGCTCGGGCGAGGTTGCGATGTAGGTGAGCACGGCGCCGGCGCGGCGTCGCAACCATGGAGCGGCGGTCACGGTGTACGCGAGCGAGCGCTGCTCCCGCAACGCTTCGAACAGACGTCCCGCCAACCCGCTCAAGAGCGAACAGAGAACCGCAAGCGAATATCGTGTCGGCGATCCATACGGTGCCGCGGGAAACGCCATTGCGAGCGCACTTTGAGCCTTTTCTCGTTGTTCGAACCCGCGTCCGGGTGAGAATGTTGGCGTGCCCACCGCCTGCTCGTCGTTCCGTTTGCCATCCGGCCACCGAGAGAGCGGCGCCAACCCGGCGAGCAACGCCTCAGTCTCGAGGTCGCCGACGGCGACGACAACCGCGCGGCTCCTCGCCAGAGAAACACTCCACTCTCGCACCTGGTCGTCGGGAATGGACTCCACCACGTCCGGCTCCCCAACCGCGGGAAGACCGTAGGGATCATCGGGGAACGCCTCGTGCAATACCCGCCGCACTGGATGACCGAACATGTCGTCGCGGGCGCGCTTGGCGTCGCTTGCTTGGAGCGCCCGCTCCACGGCAATGTCAGAAGCGGCCAAGGTTGGCTCGAGGGCCACTCGTCGCAACAGCTCGGCGGCCTGGTCGAGCGCAGCCGGACGCACCGTGATGGCCCAGCCCAGGCCGTCGGCGCCTGAAGCGGCCGAAATCCCACCGCCGAGCCGCTCGGCGGCGTTGGCCAATTCGGCGGTGCTCATCCCGCCGGCACCTCGGATCGCGGTCCGCACCAAGAGGCGGGAGACACCCGCGCACCGTGGGGTTTCCCGGTCGGGGAGCCCCGGAACATGAACCAGGAGCGAGACCAGACCGGAACCCGGCTTGGGACGCGCCAGAAGGTCGACGCCCGGGAGCGACAAGCTGGCGACGCCCGACTCGTGCACCGCGACGTCTCCTCCCACCACGGCGGCGCCACCTCGAACGGCCGGGGCCGGGTCCCGAGCCGTGGCGTTCGATGCAGGCGATTTCCGGATGGCCGGAAGCGGCCAGGTTGAGTCGATCTCCGCAGCGGCTCCCTTTGGCAGATAAAACAGCGCCGAGCCACTTCGGGGGTCGAGATACTCCGCGGCCACGCGGCGAACGTCGGGTGCCGACACAGCCATCAGCCGGTCGTACAACTCATCCGCGAGGGCATATCCGCCCAGAGCCTCTGCCTCACAGTACAGTCGCGCCCGCCCATCCATGGTCTCGAACTGGGCCGCCCAACCGGCGGCAGAGAGCGCGCGAGCGCGTTCCAACTCCGGCGCCGATGGCCCGCGCGAGATCAGCTCGTCGACCTGATCGAGGCTTTTCATGATGGCGTCGTTCAACCGGTCACGCTCGCACTCGATCACAATGTCGAACTCCCCTACTTCGCTGGGCGTGTAGTGCATCGCGGACGCGCTGCTTGCGAGACCGGGCGCCCGAACCGCGCGGTAGAGGCTGGAACCCCGTCCGTGGCCGAGCAGTGATGCGGTGACGTCCAGCGCCGGCGTGTCCGCGTGCAGCGCGCCTACGCTCCTCCACCCGACGAGCGCGATTGCCCGTTGCACGTCCCCCTCCATGATGCGGATGGCCGGTCGCGAGCCGTTGCTCTCTTGCGGCGACTCTTCGACGGGCACGGCCGGTCGTTCCCATGATCCCAGCACCCGTTCGGCCATGGCCACCGTCCGCTCGACGTTCAGCTTGCCGACGATAGCGACGGTCACACGCTCGGGCACGTACCGCGTGTGATAGTACTGGCGCAGGTCGTCGGCGGTGAGCCGTCGTAACCCGGCTTCTGTTCCGATCCGCCAACGCCGGATACGGTGCCGTTGAAAGAGCAGCTCATACAACGACTCCCGCGCCACGGCCGAGGGCGTATCGAGCTTCCGCTTTGCCTCCTGGATGATGACTTCGAGTTCACGAGCTAGCTCGTCCGCGTCGAGCGCGGTGCCCGTCAACGCGTCGGCCTGAATGTCGAGCACTCGTTCCAACGCGCCCGGCGTCCCGGGAACGACCGCATAGTAGACGGTCTTGTCGTAGATCGTGCTGGCATTGACATATCCACCGAGCAATTGGACGTCGCGAGCGATCTCGCCCGGTCCCCTGCGCTCTGTCCCCTTGAAGTACATGTGTTCCAGCACATGTGAGATGCCGGTCCAGTGATCCGGTTCGTCGAAGTACCCGGCTTTAACATGAGTGAGGACGGCCACGACATTTGCGGAAGGGTCGCGTTCGATCAGCAGCGTGAGGCCGTTGGGGAGCACGTGACGCACGACATTCGAGGTCCATGACATATCTGGTAAGGTAAAGCTCCGGGGGGCATCGCGGATAAAAGCCGCCCCCCTCACGTGGATGTCTCAGCTCTCGATGTACCGCCGTGCGCTCGGTGGGAACACCCGGAGGGACTGCTTGGGATGTGGAAAAGCGGCAGGCGGGTCTACCGAACGATCATGAGGAGTCCGGCAAGCGCCGCGCCTCGAACAAAGCTCTCGGCATCGGTGATTGGGATAATCAATCCGGCCTCGTTCCGACTGCGGCTGGCCACTCGTTCCATGTACTGGTCCAGCGACGCTTCCGACAGCTCTCGATCGTCCATCTTCATTTGCAGCACGATCTCGTGCCAGGTTCCGGTGTAGGTCACGCCGCCCACACTGCGCACTCGATGTGTTTCACCAGGCTGGCGCCGGCGCATGCCCTGGAGCTCGGTAAGCAACGTGCCGAACAGCTCGAGCTGGGTGGGGTCCCGGAACGAGCCGTCGGGAAGCGTCGCCTCGACCTCGGCCAGCAGACGATCGACCGGGTCGGCCTCGGCAGCCAGCGCATCGAGCCTCCTCGTCCACGCGGTCAGCTCGCGATCGTGCGGCCCCAGTCGATAGATCGATTTCTTCAGTTCGATCAATCTCCACACCGCCAGCTCGTCGATGTGGTCTTCGGGTTCGGTCCGCTCGAAGTGGAACAGCGCTGCCTCGTACTCGCCCCGATCGTAGAGCAGGTTGCCCAAGTAGATCCTGGCTTCGGCATGGGTGCCGTCCAGGTCCAGAGCTCGTCGAAGCCAGAGTAGAGAACTGTCTTCGTCACCCAGCCGGTGGGCGGCATACGCGAGGCATGCGGCCGCTTCCGAGGAATCGTCGTGGCCGTCGACTGCAATCTCGAAAAAACCGCGGGCGTGATCGATCATGCCTTCGCGAAAGAGCGATCGCCCGATTTGCAGCATCAGATCGTGATCTTCGCGGTATCCCAGGAGCAAGACCCGATCGAAGCAGTGGAGCGCCGCCGCCCGGTGACCGAGTTTGAGTAAGGTCTCGCCCTGTCCGGCGAGCGCCTCTTCGTGGTCAGGATCGAGCGCGAGAGCCTCTTCGAAGCTCTTGCGCGCCCAGGCGTACTCTTCGCGAGCTATGCGGGCATACGCCAGGCCGACGTGGAGGTCCACAGCGTACGGATAGATCGCGATTCCGTCCACGAGGATCTCGATGGCCTCACTGTACTGCGCATCGTTGTAGAGTCGATGCGCCCGCTCGCTGTATTCATCTGAACTCAAGAAGGGGTCCGACACCAGCCGGGCCTCCATTGGCAAGTTGCCACAGAATAAGGAGGCGACCCGGTTCGCACAAGCACTTTCGGTAGCTGGCGGTTCAGTTTGTCGCCGATGGTGTGACCGAGAGATGCGCCAGTTGGATTCTCCACATGGCGTCTTCTTCGTCTCTCACCCAGAGGACCGTGCCGGATCCCGACCGGAGCATCTCTCTCCTGCCACCGAGCCGTACGACGTCGATGGAATGGCTGAACGTGGAGACCGCCACGTTCCGACTGATTGCCCGCTCCACGGGGTTTCGCACGATGAAGTTCACGCGTTCGGTACTGTTGAACAGCGAGACCTGCGCCAGCTGCTCCTCCTCCCAGCCCCGGCGCACGCTTCCGTCGACCCACACCACGGTGAGCTCAGGGCTCTGCACGTAGAGAGCGGACAGCGAGTCGGTATCGGCATTGTTCCACGCGCGCTCCCAGGACTTGATTTGGTCCGTCAACGTCTGTTCGATCACGGCCCGTTCGCGCAGGGTCAACGGGGTCTGGGACGAACACCCGATTGTTCCCACGCACGCGAGCACCACCATCAATCGTAAAGGTCGTATCACCATGGTTCCCTTCAGGCTGTAGACGGCTTCAAACCTACTTCACGGCCCGCTTGCGTCAATGCGGTCCGGTTCGTACCCTAACGCGCGGCTTTGGGCCTCTGCATTCGTGGTTGGCGGCACGGCAACCGAGCACTGGCCTCCATGTCACCCCAACATACCGGGAGAGTTCGATGCGTTTCATCGTCTCGTTCGCCGTTGGCTTCGTCGTGGCGCTGCCACTGGGTGCACAGCCTGCGCCTCCAGCGGAAGATCCCCGCGCTTTCGCCATAGCCGATGCGGTTTCCGCCGAGCGACTCGCGTCGGACATCGAGAAACTCGTGAGTTTTGGCACCCGGAGTACGTTGTCCGACACCACGTCGGACACGCGGGGGATCGGCGCGGCCCGACGTTGGATCAAAGCGGAGTTTGAGCGTATCTCTGTGAAATGCGGCGGGTGTCTCGAGGTAAAATACGTCTCGGAATTGTTTCCAGCCGGTGGCCGACTTCCACAGCCAACCAACATCGTCAACGTCGTCGCGGTTCAGCGGGGCGCCACTGACCCCAACCGCATGGTGATCATGAGCGGCGATATCGACAGCCGTATCAGCCAGAACGCAAACGCTGTAGACTCAGCTCCCGGCGCCAACGACAACGCGAGCGGGATGGCGGGCACGCTCGACGCCGCCAGAGTGCTGACGGCGTACCAATTCAACGGGTCCATCGTCTACGCAGGTCTTTCGGGAGAAGAGCAGGGGTTGTATGGCGGGGGAACCGTGGCGCGCCTTGCGCGGGAAGAGGGTTGGAACATCCAAGCCGTGCTCAACAACGACATGATCGGCAATATCGAAGGGGTGAACGGTGTCATCGACAATACTCACGCCCGAGTCTTTTCCGACGGAACCCCGCCAATCGACGTCGCGCTGAGCGCCCTGTTCGACGGCAATCTCCGCGAGGCGGTGCGGGACTCCGCCGATATCGCGATCCCGGCCACGGCTTTTGCACAAATCGTGGACCGGCTACGCAGCCGGCGGCGGACGGGCGGCGAAGTCGACGGGATCTCCCGGCAGCTCGCCCGGTACGTCGACCGCATGGCTGACAAATACATCGCCAATCTGGACGTACTCATGATCTACCGGCTGGACAGATTCAGGCGCGGCGGTCATCACACGCCGTTTGCAAACCTCGGGTTTCCGGCCGTCCGTATCATGGAGACCAACGAGAACTACACGCGGCAGCACCAAGACATCCGTGTGGAGAACGGCATCGCATACGGCGACGTACTGGAAGGAGTTGATTTCGATTACGCCGCAAAATTGACGGCATTGAACGCGGTGACCCTTGCGTCCCTGGCGTGGGCGCCCGGCCCGCCGCGCGACGTAGAGATTCGCGGCGCCGTCCGGCCCTCGGCGACCTTGCGTTGGAGCGCGCCGGCTGACGCCGACAACGTGTCGGGGTATCGGGTCTATTGGCGCGCGACGGATTCGCCCACCTGGAATTTCTCTCGCTGGGTCGGGAACGTCACCGAGCATGTCTTCGAGGGTCTGATCATCGACAACTACTTCTTCGGTATCGCGTCGGTGAGCGCCGACGGGAATGAGAGCGTCATCGTTTTCCCGGGCTGATCATCTCGAAACGTGACATCCTATCAAAAACGGCTGTTCGTCTTTCTCAGCGTCGCGACGTTTTTCGAAGGATACGACTTCACGGCGCTTGGCCAGATTCTCCCCAATTTCCGCGCTGAACTGGGGATGTCGCCCGCTGCCGGCGGCCAGTTGGTTTCGATCATCGGCATCGGGACGGTGTTGGCGTACGGGCTCGTCCGTTTGGCAGACCGTTGGGGACGGCGCCGGGTGCTCACGATCACGATCCTCGGTTACACGACCTTCACCTTTCTGACCGGTCTGTCGGTCAGCCAATACGACTTCGCATTCTATCAAGTCCTGGCCCGGCTGTTTCTCGTCGCCGAGTGGGGACTCAGCATGGTCATTGCAGCCGAGGAGTTTCCCGCCGACCGCCGGGGATTCGTCATCGGGGTGCTGCAAGCGGCGACCACGATCGGCTCGGTGTCGTGCGCCGTCGTCGTGCCCCTGCTGCTCGAAACCCCGTATGGGTGGCGAAGCGTCTACTTTGTCGGCGTCATTCCACTCGCGTTGTTGGCGTATGCACGCCGTGGGCTTCGCGAGACGAGACGTTTCGCCGAATACGCCGAACAGAGTGGCCTCCCGAAGCGACCGCTGGGAGCGATTCTCCGGTCGCCGTATCGCGCGCGGGTGCTCCAGATGGCGCTGATCTGGGGACTCACCTACGCTTGTGCGCAGTCAGCGGTCATCTTCTGGAAGGAATTCGCTGTCGGAGAGCGTGGATTCACGGACGGCCAGGTGGGGCTCGCAGTCGCGGTCGCATTTGTCGCGAGCCTACCGTTCGTTTTTTTTGTTGGGAAGTTCATCGACTGGACCGGTCGCCGGTTGGGCGCGGTGGTGATCTACGGCATCTGCGCCGTCTTCGTCGTGCTCGCGTATCAACTCCACAACTTCTGGCTCCTCACAGCGTGTCTCACGGCCGCCGTGTTTTCAGCCGTTGGCATTTTCACCTTGCTCAACGCGTACACCACCGAACTGTTCCCCACCGAACTCCGCGCCGATGCGTTCGCATGGGCAAATAACCTGCTCGGCCGCGTCGGGTACATCGCCGCACCGGCTGTCGTAGGATGGGCCGCGAGCCGCATCGGCTGGGGAAACGCCGTCTCCCTCACCTCCATCTTCGTCGTCGCGGCCCTCTGCTTGATCCTGATGCTGCTGCCAGAAACGTCCCGGCGGGAACTCGAGGAGACCTCCGCCCTCGACTGATTTGCCTGGCTCATCCGGCCTGCGCGCTGTATGCTTTCCCGGGAAATGACGCACCGAAGCGAACGAGGAGACGCGACCGCAACGCGCCGCCAAACCGAAGTGGAACACGCACTTGCGGGACAGTACGACATCCTGCATGTGTTGGGGGAAGGCGGCATGTCCACGGTATATCTCGCGAAGCGGGCGGCCGACGGCATGGAGGTCGCGATCAAGGTGCTCAAACGCGAATTCGCCGTGTCGGTCCTGTCGGACCGGTTTCACCAAGAGATCGAGTTCCTCACGAGCCTCGAACACCCCAACATTCTTCCGCTCCTGCCGTCGGAGCATTCCTCCGACATCCTCTTTTACGTTATGCCCTACGCTCGCGCCGGGTCGCTTGGCCAAAAACTGCAACAACACGGACGATTCGATCTGGATGACGTTGTTGCCATCGCAAGCGATGTTGCCGAGGCGCTCGACTACGCACATGCTCGTGACATCGTGCACCGTGACATCAAGCCGGGCAACATCTTGTTCATTGGCGATCACGCCACGATCTGTGATTTTGGCGTCGCCCGCGCCTTGGTGCGAGCCGGAGGCGAACGATTGTCCAGCAGCGGTTTTATCGTGGGAACTCCGGCGTACATGAGCCCGGAGCAAGCTAGTGGATATGACGTCGACGGCCGCGCGGACACCTACTCGCTCGCGTGCGTCGTCTACGAGATGCTCACAAGCGAACCCCCGTTCTCAGGCCGTACGCCACAGGTCATCCTCGCACGGCAGATGCGCGAGCGACCTCCCTCCCTTCGGATCCTAAGGCCAGATTTGCCAGCGGCGGTGGAACGAGCGGTCGATTACGCGTTGGCGAAAGATCCGAACGACCGCCCTGGCAGCGCCTCGCGTTTCGTGAGAGCGTTGCAAGCATCCTGACGAGTGCGAGGGTAAAGAACTCGCGAGCCATGCCAGAACGTCAGGGAATCCCTCGCGCATGACGTCGTTCGCACTCGTGATGTTCGTGCTGCCCGCCGCCATCATCATCTTGGCAATGGTGCTCGCACACTTCGTCGGCAGACGAAACGGCTGATGCAAGAGCCTGTGGCAGTCCTTCCGGCCGACGGCTTCGCCATCGCCGCATTCGTGGGCTATCTCGTGCTGGTCATCGCCATCGGCGTTGCGTCGGCGCGATTTTCTTCGTCAGGCATCGCCGAGTATTTCGTCGGTGGGCGGAAGATGCACCGCTTTGTCGTTGCGCTCTCAGCGGTGGTCTCAGGACGAAGCGCCTGGCTCTTGCTCGGTGTGACGGGAATGGCCTACTCGATGGGTGCCGCAGCAGCCTGGGCGGTCACGGGATACATCGTAGCCGAACTGTTGTTGTTTCTCTCCTACGCCCGGCGGCTCCGTTACTTCAGCGGCGCCTACGATTGCATTACGCTCCCCGACTTCTTTGCGGCGCGGTTCAATGACAAACGAGGAAACCTCAGAATTCTGATCACCGCGGTCATTCTCATCTTCATGGTGAGCTACGTGTCCGCGCAGTTCGTTGCCGGCGGGAAGGCGTTTGCGGCCGGTTTTCAACTCGATCAGACAACGGGCATCCTGGTCACGGCAGCGATCGTGTTGCTGTATACCACGCTTGGAGGGTTTCTTGCGGTCAGTCTGACCGACACCATCCAGGCGTGCTTCATGATCGTGGCGCTGGTGGCACTTCCCGTGGTCGCGATCGTCGACCGGGGAGGCCTCGCTGCCGTGCTCGCCGAGCTCCGGCAACTCGATCCGACCCTCATCGATCCGTTCGCGCTCTCGGCCGGTGCGGCGATTGGATTCTTGGGAATCGGGCTCGGCTCTCCGGGCAACCCGCATATCGTCGTTCGTTACATGTCGATTGCGGACCCCGCACAACTCCGCTATTCAGCGGTCGTCGGCACGGTGTGGAACGTCGTGATGGCCTGGGGAGCCCTGTTCATCGGTCTCGCGGGACGGGTGTACTTCCCCGACGTAAGTCTCCTCCCTGCCGGAGACACCGAGAATCTCTATCCCGTCCTCGCGCGCCAACACCTCCATCCCGTCGTATTCGGCATCGTCGTTGCGTCTATCTTTGCAGCCATCATGTCGACCGCTGACTCGCAGCTCCTTGTCGCTGCATCGAGCGTCGTACGGGACGTCTATGAGAAGGTCCTCCGACGGGGGGAAACCGTTCCGCAGGCGCGATTGGTGCTCTACAGCAGGATCGTCGTCGTCGGCCTGGTGGCGGTCTCGCTGGTTTTGGGGTTGCTCGCGCAGCAGCTCGTGTTTTGGCTGGTCTTATTCGCGTGGGCGGGGTTGGGCGCGGCGCTCGGCCCGACGTCACTCTTGGCACTATTTTGGCGCCGGACAACCGCGACCGGGGTGGCCGCGGGTTTGGTGACCGGAACCACACTCACCTTTGTGTGGGAAAGAACGCCAGCGCTCAATGGTCTGCTTTATGAGCTGATTCCCGCTTTTGGCGCGGCCCTCCTCATCACGATAACCGTGAGCCTGCTCACCGAGCCACCGGAGGAAATTGACCACATTTTCCGACGCATGGGACCTGGCCATAAATCGCGGTAGGGGATGACGATTCTCCGCAAACAACTCGAGTCGCTGCATCGCATCCGCAGGACGCTCCGAAAACGGCGACAGGCGTTCTGGCAGCCGCCAGATCGACTGCTGCTGAGCGAGGGGGCGACCGGCGAGCTGACGATGGCGCGTGTCAGGTTCCTCGTGGTCGGCGTCATCCTCGCCGCGCTCGTCTTCGAGTTCAGCCGCAACCCGGCCCCCGGCCAGGTCGCCTGGGTGCTCTGGGTAGGGACGATCTTCGCGGCGATCAGCATCGCCGCGCTGATCGCCACGCAACGGGCCCTCGAGTGGCGCGGCACCGGATTCGTCTCCAGCGCCTTGGACGTTTCGCTCATCACGTCCGTCCTCGTCATCTTCCTGGTGCTCGAGCGTCCGCATGCCGCTGTAAACAGCCGTGTCTTGTTTTCGACCTACTTCGTGGTCATCGCCGGCACGAGCCTCCGGTACGACAAGCGCATCTGTGTGCTCGCCGGATTACTCGCCATTGGACAATACGCATCTGTCGTTGCGTTTGCTTGGTTCCGGTGGGATCTCGACAGTGTTGGATTCGCCCCATTCTACAACGGGACATTCGACCTCAACATTCATTATGCCCGGCTCGTCCTGCTGGTGTCCGTCATGTTCGTTAGCACGGTCAGCGTCACCCGTGCGCAGACACTCCGAGGGCTCTCGGCCAAAGACCCGCTCACCGGCCTCATGGCGCGCGGATTCTTCGACGAGCGAGCGGCTGCAGAGGCGGCGCGCACCGTTCGATACGGCCGGCAGCTGTCGGTCGCGATGATCGATATCGATCATTTCAAACGCTTCAATGACACGTACGGTCACGCCGTCGGGGACGAGGTGCTACGCGTGGTTGGGGGGATGTTGCGTTCAGTCCGTCAGAGTGATCTGGTGGCTCGCTATGGCGGCGAAGAATTCATCATCGTCTTCCCAGAAACGGCGCCGGAAGCCGCGATGGAAAAGGCGGAAGAGCTGCGAAAGCTGATCGAGCCGTCGATGGTGACAGTGAGCATCGGCATCGCCGGACTCCCTGCCGATGGTGAGGACGTGTGGATGGTGATCGATAAAGCGGACCAACGGCTCTACGAAGCCAAGCAAGGCGGCCGCAATCAGGTCGTGGGGCCACCCGAAGCCGTCGCGCAGGCCGCCTGAGGCAACGAGCTACACGGCGTTTTCACCCTCGATCGAGGGATCGATAATCGCCTTGGTGACTCGGAGCGCCTGAACGTCATCCAACGCCTTCCCCGCCGCACCGAGACCGTAGCGCGCGCCGACCACGCGGTAAAACGGAAGCCGCGTCTTGTGCTTCGCCAGTAGACGGAGCGCACGCACCAAATGATGAAACTCGGTTCCCCACTGACCCCGCACGTCGGCGTGCTTCCGGTTGATGGCGAGATGGGGATTGATGGCCACGGAACCGGCGTCGGTGTAATGGCCGGCGACGACGTAGGTTCCGCCATCCCGGAGAAGCTCGAATCCCTCTGGAATCGCGGCGGGGTTTCCACTCGCTTCGATCACGACATCGGCTCCAAGGGCCCCCGTGAGGTCTCGGACAACGTTCATGCGATGTTCGATGGAGTCCCCGTCCACGGACAACACCACGTCTGCTCCCATCAACCGAGCGAGGTCGAGCCGCGAATCCGGTGCTCCGATCGCGATCACTGAAGACGCGCCCCGGAGTCCGGCAAACGCCACCGCCGAAAGGCCCACGGGTCCCACCCCCTGCACCACAACCGTATCACCCATCGTCACGTCACTGCGCTCCACGGCCGCAAACCCGGTAAACAGTCCACAGCCCCCACCAATCACGTCATCGGGGCCGAGCGTTTCGGGAAGCTTGACGATCCGAACCCCCGGCTTGAGGTAAATTCGTTCCGCCCACCCTCCGAACGCTCCTTCATGCGCGGAGTAGGTGATGCCATAGACCTTTCGCTCGGGGCACCGGTTTGGCTGCAACGCGACCTGGCAGAAATAACAGCGGTTGCACACCTCGTGAACGTCGTAGAACGTCACGACGTCTCCAATGCGTAACGGGTTCCCCAATGCGTCGTACTCCACCCCATTCGCTTCGATCATTCGACCGACGCTGACATGGCCCGGGATGATCGGGTAGGGGACCCCGGCGAGTTGTCCTTGGCGGAGGTGGACATCCGTTCCGCAGACTTCGCTGGCAATCGTCTGCAACAGCGCTCCGCCTGGTTCCACATGGGGATCGTCGAGGTCCCACACGGCCATGGGTTCCTTGGGCGCCGTCATGACTGCCGCCTTCACGGACATCCTGGCGTGCTCCGCAAGATGTCCGCGGCTCCGTTACCCAAAGAGTGAGACAAGATAGAAGACACCGGTTCCGCCGAGTAACACGAGGCCGACCCACGACAGCGCCACCATGCCGGGCCCCGGCCGATGTTCGGCGGGCACGTGCGGAGACGTGACGGCCCTCAGGTTCAGATAGCCCAAGATCGGCGCTGTCAGGAACGATACGATCGTTGCAAAATCGATCATCGTAGTGAGATTGCCGAGAAACATCGCAAAAACGACCATGGTCAGAACCGCGAGCGTCACGACCGCGATCCAATACACCGGTCCGGCCGTGGACACCGGTGTGCTATCGTCCGGCACACGCATGCGTTCGACGGACCGCTCGATGGCGCGGGGAAAACCGTCAACGACGGTCAGGGTCGTCGAAAACATCGTCGTCACGACCGCCACGAGCACGATGGGCTCGGTCCACGCGCCGAGCGTGCTGACATAGAGTTCCACGAGTTGGGTGGAAAACACCGTGCCCTGCGGGCTAAACGACGTACCCGAGCCGAACATCACGCCGGCGCCCAGTGTGAGAAACGCCAACGCAAGGATGGCGGTGCCCGCATAGCCCACGAAAAAATCGAGTCGCGCGGTGTCGACCGAAGCGCGCGTGCCGCTCGCGTCGTTTTTTGCCAACGTCCAAAGCGAGCTCCACACCGCAACGTCGATTGCCGTGGGCATCCATCCGACGAGCGCCAACAGAAACCCAAGTGGCACCACCGTGCCGATCAGACCGCCGGGCCACAATGCGGCGGTGGACAGGTCGACTCGTGGAAGCGTCACCGCGGCCGCGGCAAGGCTGGAGAGCGCCAACAGAACCAAGACCGCCTTGATCGATACGTCCAACACCTTGTACCGGCCGACCCAAAGCAACATCGCGCAGCCGCCGAGCAAGATGCCCGCCGTCACAGGCAACGACCACGTCAGTCCGAAGACGTAGCGGAAGAGGAAAGCCGTAAAGAGCACGACGGCCGACTGGATGATCAAGGAGGTCACGAGCGTGATCGCGAAGTACAGCCAGAGGGCCCACGTGCCGATTCGCAAATAGCCCTCGACCAGGCTCGTTCCCGTCGCCGCGGCGTACCGCGGCCCGTACTCGAAGAACGGGTATTTGAGGACGTTGGCGAGAATCACGACCCCAACCAACCCGAACCCAGCAACCGCGCCGGCCCGAGTCGACTGTACCAGGTGCGAGACGCCGATGGCCGCAGCGGCCCACAATAGCCCGGGGCCGAAACCCGCCCAGAATCGCGCACTCATGGGCCGGTCACGCGCTCCGACGCGAAGTGACAGGGCGTGAAACGTGGGGGACGGGCATGGCGGTCGCCAATTTACAACCGGCGGCGCCAGCCGGATAGCGGCGTGCTCGTTAGAGAATCATCGGCTACGGCGACCCGATCGGTCCAGTGTCCGAAGCTCAATGTCGCCGTCGAACGCTTCGATCTCGATCTGTGCTGCGCCTTCGCCCAACGTAAACGAGAACCGCCGGCCCTCTCGGCGCCGGGGCAACCGCACCGCAAAATCGGTCCTGAACTCCCCATCGAACGTCGCCACCGAGACCCGCGTGTTCGCATCCCTGGGAATCGTCACCGTCACGTCCCCGTCGTGCGTACTGAAAACGTACAGCCCAGTTGGATCGATGATTCCTTCATACTGGATGTCACCGTCGACAGACAGGACTTCGACGGCCGTGGTGCGCATGTCATCCATCACGATGTCGCCGTCGGTGCTTTCCGCGACGATCTCGCCCGCGGCACGACGTACGGTGATGTCTCCCTCGATTGCGATCACACGAGACCGCCCATCCACATTCTCGAGCCACACGTCTCCCTCGATCGAACGAACGGCAATCCGGCCGCGGCCGCCCACGATGCGTACGTCGCCTTCATTCACGGCGACGGAGACCTCGCCCTCGGTACCATCGATGGTGACGTCGGTGCGCGGGCCGCCGATCACCAGGGGCATCGATCGAGGAACCGTGATCTCGTAATCCACCATCGACGGGCGGCGCGGATTTCGCATGCGAACACCGATGCGATCGGATTCGATATCCAGCTGAAACTCGTCCGCGTAGGGCTGCCACCATCCCGCCCGCACCCGGATTTCGGAGGAGGACCGATCAACGAGAATCTCATCGCGCCGCGAGTGGTCGGCCACGATTCGCACTGCGTTCTGCGACCACGTACGCACGATGATCTCGCCGGAATAGTTACTCACGTCGAGCCGGTGACGGGGGTCGACGGTGAACGTCGTATCGGTTTGCTGGACCCACATTGACGCGGCCAGCAGCCCCGCGGCTGCGCTGATGAACATGGCTACTCCTTCGTTAGCTTCTGGCGACCGTCCGCAGAAGGGCGAGTTTCCGTCGCATCATGTTGGCAAAATGGTCTGCCAGATAATCGCTGTTCGGATCCTTGGCAAGCGCCGTCCGCGCTTCATCGATTGCGCGGTCGATGATCGCAAGCCGCGACTCGACGACTCGTACCGTCGCCGTATCGATCCGCCCCTCGTCGGCGATGAGCGCTTCCAATTCCGCGATCGCCGCGCTGTACCTCTCTGCCGCGAGGATGGTGACTCGCGGAGACGGTCCCGTGTTGGGCGCCCATCGCACGGTCGTGACCTCCTGGACGATCGGCCCCGGCAGCGTAGTCCGCGCCACCCACCACGAAACCGCCGCCACGACAGTGAGCGCGATTCCCGCCGCCAGCGCCTGTGGCATGGTGGCTGGCAACCACGTGACCCGCTCGCGCGTCGCGCCGGCGTGCGGGCGAACTTGGGATCCCGCCTTCCGCCGCGATCCGCGAATCCCAGTCGCGATGCTCGGCCAAACGTCCGTTCGCGGCGGGTGTCCCGGATGGGAACGCGCCCAGGACACGACTTGGCGTAACTGCTCCAGGGTCGTCGTGCAGTCGGCACAGTGCTCCAGGTGTGTCTCGAGCTTGCGTCGGTCGGCCGGTTCGAGATCTCCGTTCAGAAAATCCGACAAGTGATCCGTCCACTCATCTTTCATCATGTGTCTCCTTCATGTCGCGAAGTAACGGCGCAGCGTCATTCGCGCGTGGTGCAGTTGCGATCGCGACGTGCCCACGGAGATACCCAGCAGCGCGGCGATCTCCTCGTGCTTGTATCCCTCCATGTCGTACAGCACGAACACTTGGCGCGCTCGTTCCGGGAGACGGGCGACCGCGGTATCGATGTCCACTCGAAGCCCAGGGCTCGCTGGAACCGCGCCCAGATGTTCCAGTGGTCCGTCCCCGGAAGAACGGTTCTCCTCGGTCCGGGTCTTCTCCCGGCGCCGGAGGATCACGTTCGTCGCCAAACGATGGAGCCACGTTCCGAACGCCGACCGCCCGCGAAACGTGTCGAGCTTGTCCCAGGCCCGAATGAAGACATCTTGGATCACGTCCTCGACGTCCTCGCGGCTCAACAGCCAGCGGGCGAGACCGTGCACCCTGTCCACATGTCGCCGGTAGAGCCGCTCGAACGCCTGTCCGTCGCCGTTGGCGGCGAACTCCGCATCGATGGCATCCAGGTCTGCCGGGGTGAGATGGATCTTGTCCGTGGCCCTAATCGCTCCCTCCGTGACCTCAATCCCTTGGCACAGAGTTAGATACGCCCATCAGCAGAAACGCTGCAGGCCTGAAGTATGGGTCGTCTGGAGCCGAGTGGATAGTTGCGGTGCCGGTAGCCCCGAGCGAGCTTCCGCGGGCACCGTCCCACACCATCGGAGGCCTCTACGATGACCGTGCTGCTCCTCGCCGCCGCCATGGCCTTGGCGCCGAATCTCCCCCAAACCGACACGACATACCTCTACAAGACGGTTCTGGTGCGAGCCGCGCCCGGATCGCTGTTGGAGGTAATCGATCTCTTGGGAGAGCGATCGGATGCGGACGAAGACGTCGGTGATCACCGCCCGTTCATCGCCCGGCACAGCCAAGGAGACCAGTGGGATCTCATGCTGATCTACCCGCTGGAGAGCTTCAGCCGGTACTACTCGCCGGAACGGGAGGAGCGAAGACGGCGAGGGACCCATGCGAGCATCGATCGCCGATTGGCCCGGCTCATCGCCTGGCGAGAAGACACGTACATGAAAGGTCCGCGGCTCGACGCGGTGCGTGACGCAATGGCGCAGGGTGCGTTTCGCCACGTGGAGATGTTCGTCGCGCTCCCCGGCAAAAGGGACGAATTGCTCCGCCAACGCGAAATGGAAAATGACTTCTATCGATTCCTCGACCGCCCGACCAACCTCATCTTCACGCGGTTGGCGGGTGGGGCGTGGGACGCCATGACCATCGGGATCTACCGTGACCTGATGCATTTCGCCGAGGTGGGAGACGTTCCTGCCGAACGTGAAGACGAAGCCGCTAGACACGCGGGGTTCGAGGCCGCAAACCGGATCGGCACGTATCTTCGCTCGTTGATCCAGTACCACCATGACACGTTGGCCGGCGCCGTACCATAGGGCAGGGCGCGCAATTTCTCGGAACATGGAAGCGTCTCGTATGCGACGAGCGACCTGGATGCTCTTCGTCTGCACGCTCGTTGGGTGCTCGCCGCCGAATGACGGAGGGGACGAACGCGTGACGCAGGCGATGAACGAAATCGCTGAGGCCTATGTCAAACTCGTTCTCGCCGTGGGGCAACACGACAATGACTACGTCGACGCCTATTACGGACCGGAGCGTTGGCGGACCGAAGTAGAGGCGGAGAACCTCGCGCTGCCGGCCATCGAAGAGGAAGCCGACCGGCTTCTCGCGGAGTTGCGTCCCGTGCAACCGACCGGCACCGACACGGTGCTCCAGCTACGGCATCAGTACCTCACGAAACAGCTCCAATCTGTCCGCGCCCGAGTTCAGATGCTCAAGGGCGCCAACTTTCCGTTCGACCGAGAGTCTGAGGTTCTGTACGACGCGGTAGCGCCGTCACACCCCGACAGCCACTTCGCGGCGATCGCCGCACGGCTCGAAGAGGTGTTGCCTGGACGTGGCGCGCTCAGCGAGCGATTTGCGGCGTTTCGCAAACCCTTTGTCGTACCCGCCGAACGTCTCGACACGGTGTTCAAGGCGGCGATCACCGAGTGCCGCAATCGCACACGAGGGTACATCCAACTCCCCGCCGAAGAGCACTTTGTGGTGGAGTACGTGACGGACAAGTCGTGGAGCGGATACAACTGGTACCAGGGCTCGTATCAGAGCCTGATTCAAGTCAACATAGACCTACCCATCTTCATCGACCGCGCTATCGACTTGGCCTGCCACGAGGGGTATCCCGGGCACCACGCGTACAACGTTCTGCTGGAACATCACCTCGTGAACGGACGCGGGTGGGTCGAGTATTCCGTCTACCCACTGTTCAGCCCGCAGTCACTCATCGCCGAGGGCAGCGCCAACTACGGCATCGAGATGGCGTTCGGCGACGACGAGCGCACCGCGTTCGAGCGCGATGTCCTGTACCCGCTGGCGGGGCTCGATCCATCGCGTGCGGCCGAGTACAATCGAGTGAGAGCGCTGGTAGACGACCTGGGGTACGCGGGAAACGAAGCCGCCCGACGATATCTCAACGGTGAGATCGACGGCGACGCCGCGGCGCGTTGGCTCGCCCAATACGCGCTGATGGACGTGCAGCGGGCTCGGCAGCGCGTGCGCTTCTTCGATCAATACCGAAGCTACGTCATCAATTACAACCTCGGGCAAGATCTGGTGCGCGACTATGTGCGTCGAGGAGAACCTGTGTCGCGTGCCCTGATGTGGAACCGGTTCGGCGGTTTGCTCACGACTCCGCGACTGCCTTCAGGGCTCCGCTAGCCCGTCGCACTACTCGTTGGCGCCGCTCGGCTCCGGAGTATCCGGGTTGCCAATGTCGAGCACCACGAGCCACGACCGATCCGGTTGACGCCGCCAGATGGTCACGTAACTCCCAGTCTCCTCGTGATCCGCGCCTTCCGGTGCCGAGTGCGTGGCTCGATAACGACCGATCGTGTACCCGAGGTCGCCACCAGCTGAGACGTTGGCCTGCCGTGGCTCCCAATCGAGCGAAAACGCCGTGTCTTGAAACACCTGCGCCATCATGGTCCGAACGTCGTCACGCCCGCTCACCGGCCGGCCGTTTTGGAACATCACCGCGTCGTCGGCAACATAGTTCATCCACCCATCTGCTCTGTGTTCGCCTGTCTCTTCTGCAAACCGGCGGTCGACCGCCATGAGTTCCGCGAGCGTCGCCGTTTGATCTGCCTCCTGCGCGCACGCCAGCGTCGCCAGCGCAACGACCGCACCGATCCCGAGCCGGACCATGTCACCCCCCCTTGGTAGGTCTTCCAAACGGAAGATATGGAACGGCGGCGGGCACTTCGCCACATGCGAAGGTCCTCGGAGTTCGCTGGCACAGACCCCCTCACGAGTGTTAGCCTTGAACGACCGCAAGGTGAACGAATGAGTGCCCGAGACAGTCAGGGAACCCGACTCGACCGATGGCTTTGGGCAGCCCGGTTCTTCAAGACCAGGAGCCAGGCCGCGGATGCGATCGCGGGCGGAAAGGTCCAGATCAACGGACGGCGCGCCAAGCGGGCAAAGTTGGTGCAGGAGGCCGATTCGATCCGGATCCGAAAGGGGCCGTACGAATTCCGAATCGTCGTGCGAGCGTTGTCGGAGCGCCGTGGATCTGCGGCCGAAGCGAGGGAACTCTACGAGGAGACACCGGAATCACAGCGTGCACGTGAGTTGCTGGCCACGCAACTCAAGGCGGCCGCGGCCTCGAGCTTTCGGACCAAAGGCCGGCCGACGAAACGCGAACGCCGAGATATCGAGAAGTTCAAACGCAGTCGTTGACACCCGACTCACGCAAACGATCGAATTGTCGTGACCGTCCTAATCATCAACCAATCCGAAGTCCAGCGGCTCCTTCCGATGGACACCTGCATCGGCCTCATGCGCGAGGCGTTCGAACGCACGGCCAGGGGCGAGACGTTCTTTCCACTACGGCCTTTCATCCTGCTCCCCGATCGGCGCGGCGTGCTCGCGATGATGCCGGGGTATCTCACGAATCCCGTCGCAATCGGTGTCAAGGTTATCACCGTCTTCCCCGGGAATCTGGGAACACCGCGCGACGCCCACCAGGGTCCGGTATTGTTATTCGATCCGTCGCACGGCGCGCTGATTGCGATGATGGACGCGAGCGCGCTCACGGCGATACGTACCGCGGCGGCCTCGGCAGTTGCAACGGCGCTGCTCTCCCGATCAGCGCCGGCTACGCTCGCCATTCTCGGTTCCGGGGTTCAGGCACGTACCCATCTCGAGGCGATTCGGCTCGTCCGGGACATCGAACGGATCAAACTGTGGAGCCGCACAGCTAGTCGCGCCCGTGACTTTGCCGAACAGGAATCCCACCGGCACAACATCGCGATCGACGTGGTGGACACCCCCGAGCAGGCGGTGGATGGCGCGGACATCATCTGCACGCTTACCGGCGCTACGGAACCCATCGTCGAGGGAGCCTGGCTCCCGGCTGGGGTTCACGTCAACGCCGTCGGGTCCGCGTCGCCGAAGATGCGGGAACTCGATACCGACGCCGTCGTCAGGGCGACGCTGTTTGTTGACTGCAGGGAGTCGGCATTGAACGAAGCGGGAGACTTTCTGATCCCCAAGCGGGAGGGCGCCATTGGAGACGATCATATCGCCGGGGAACTCGGCGACGTGCTTCTTGGGACATCCCGCGGGCGGCAATCGGACACGGAGATCACGCTCTTCAAGTCCTTGGGAGTCGCCGTCCAAGATCTCGTCGCGGCGGAGTACGTCTATCGCAAAGCGCTCGACCACGGCGCGGGCACGGCCGTCGAGCTGGGGGGCCTCAGGGAATAGATGTCAGAGTCGGTTCAGACGCGCTTTGCCCGCTGGGGGTTCAATCTCTTTCCGGCGTACCGCGGCACCGGCGGGCGGATCATCTACATCGCCGCAGATTGGCGGGAGGTACGGGTGGCGCTCCCGCTCAACTGGCGGACGCGGAACTACGTTGGCACGATCTACGGGGGGAGCATCTACGGCGTCGCCGACCCCATCTACATGATCATGCTGATCAAAACCCTCGGACCACGCTACGTCGTATGGGATAAAGCGGCATCGGTACGCTTTAGACAACCTGGCCGGAGTACCCTATTCGGCAGATTCGTACTCAGCGACGACGAAATCGAGTTGATTCGCGCCGGCGCCGCGGAATCCCCGAAGATCGATCGCCACTACTCCGTCGATCTCGTGGACACCACGGGCGCCGTGCACGCGACGATCGAGAAGACCATTCAGATCAGACAGCGCGACACCGCGTAATCCGGTTGCCGCAGCTGGTGCCAGATAAAAAAAACCCCCGCACTCCTAGTGAGCGCGGGGGTTTCGCACATTAGCCGGATTGCTACAGGGTCAACTGTAGTCTTGCGTAATAGAACCCACCATTCGTGCCAAACTGGGTGACGCGGCGGCTGTACGGGAACCGGCCGTCGCTCAAGTTTCCGGGAATTTGGTGCCGGTCCGGGAACGTGTTGAAGATGTTATTCGCCCCGATGACCAACCGTGTTCCGGTGAAGATGTCAACGCCGAAGTGGGCGTCGAGCAATACCTTCGCACCAAACGATTCGTCGTTCCCGGAGTCCGTCGGCTTGTACTCGACGCTCCCGAAATAGTTCGCTTGCGTACCGAACGTGAACCGATCGACGTCGTACGTTACACCGACGGCGGCCTTCTGCCGCGGCAATGCATCTTCCAGCCGGTTGCGCTCTTCACGGTTGAAGATCGTGGATTCAAAGCCCCGCAACAACGAAGATGGGACGTTGATCTTCTCGACGTCGGTCTTCGTGAAGTTGGCCGCGCCCGTGAGAGTCAGCTGACCATCACCAACCCGCTCGACGTAGGCAAGCACCAGATCGAGACCCAGCGTTTCGGTATCGACGGCGTTGGCAAAGAACTGTGCTGCGCCTACTCCTGACGACGCAAACGGCGCCAGCAGCATCGCCACTGTCGGGTCGCTGTCGGAGAAGCGGCTCGTCAACACGATCCGGTCGTCGATCGTGATCCGGTACAGGTCCGCAGTGATCGATAGGTTCGGCACGGGACGCGCCGTAAATCCGGCGCTGATGTTCACCGATTTTTCTTCTTCGAGCGCCGGCAACCCAAAAGCCGTTGCCACTGCGCTCTTGTTGTTCGCGGTGAGCACCCGACTCGGCTCGAGTTCACCGGTCCCGGGGTCGATCACGAACTGGATGCTGACGTTGTTGAACCACACCTGGTGGAGTGACGGCGCGCGGAATCCCGTACTGATGGCACCGCGAAGCGCGACATCGGGCGCCACCTCGTAGCGAGCGGCGATCTTGCCGATCAAACGGCTACCGAAATCGTTGTAGTTCTCGAACCTGCCGCCGATATCGATCAAGAACTGTTCGGTCGCCTGGATTTCCAACCCGGCGTACGCGCTGATGCTGTTGCGGAACCGGTTGACCTCGTTGGACGGCTGGAACCCCGGAAACACCTGTGAGCCCGGGTTCTTGGGCGCGCCGGTGGACGTCGTGTCGAAATCTTCACCCGGTACGATGCCGCCGTTCCCGAGCTGCCAGGAGCCGTCTTCGCCTGCTTCGATCTGATAGTTCTCGATACGAAACTCGCCGCCCAAGACCAGCGACAGCGAACGGAGGGAGCCTCGCGTATCGATGAGACGGACGGCGTCGAAGTTGCCGGTCGTCTGGCCGAAACTCAGCCGGCCCGCGTCAAACGTCGTCGGGCTGGAGGCGCCCAGAGAAGCGTTGACGGTGTTTTCGATGTTGAACTGAAACGAATTGCTCCCGTGGGATACACTGAAGTCGAGGTCCCAGCCGCTCCGGTTCCCCCGTATTCCCGCACCGACGGATGCATCGTCAATCTCGGTGTGAATCTCCGGCAGGAAACCGTTGGGAAAGATCTCGAAGACAACGCGTTCTTCCTGTCTCGGCAGCCGATAGAAGCCGGTGGCAACGCCGTTTCGGTGGGAGACACCTCCGAACGCATAGAGCTCCGCGGTCTCATCGAGAGGGTAGGCGCTGTTGAAGAACGCCGCGCCGACGATCGCTTCGCTCTGGCCGGTCTTCATCGTAAAGTCGTCCCGCGTGAGCCCGCGCGCGGAGAGTTCGGCAGCATCCGTGGCCCCATCCGAAGTAAAAATGGCACCCGTAAACGTCTCGGATCGGTCGGTACGCCCGCGGTCCAGAAATTCCCCGGTGATGTTGAAGTAACCACGGTCGCCGATGCCAAACCCGTAGTTGATGTCGGTCTTCACCGTTTCTCCGTCGCCCTCACCCGTGATCCCGACCGAACTGTTCATTTCGAGTGCGTCCGTTTGCTCCTTCAGCACGATGTTGATCACGCCAGAGATGGCGTCCGATCCGTACTGCGCCGCCGCACCGTCACGCAATACTTCGATTCGCTGGATGGCCGCAGTGGGGATAGCGTTGAGATCGACACCCACCGTTCCGCGTCCAAACGTCCCGTTCACGTGGACCAAACCGCTCTGGTGTCGCCGCTTTCCGTTCACCAACACCAGCACCTGGTCGGGTCCTAGGCCGCGGAGACTGGCAGGATTCACGTGATCCGTCCCGTCGGAGATCGTTTGATGCGAAGCGTGGAACGACGGGACCTCGAAGCTCAGTAGCTGACCGGTTTCGAACTGGCCCGACGATCGCACGTCAGCCGAAGAGATGACGTCCACGGGCACGGGTGTTTCCTCGACCGTACGGGCGGTACGGGATCCGGTCACGGAAATTTCGTCGATGAGCAGCGCGCCGGGCGGAAGCTGAAAGTCTACGGTCAACAGCTGCCCCGCGCGAACCGTAACGCGCCTCTCCGCAGACGCGAAACCGATCATACGCGCTCGCAGTGTATAGACTCCCGCAGGCACTGTGATCTCGTAGACGCCGTTTGGGTTGGTGACTGACCCGCGCACCGTTCCGATAACGGACACGCTGGCGCCGGAGAGTGGCGCCCCACCCTGCGTGGCCACCACGGTTCCCGTAATCGTGCCCGTCTGAGCGCTCAACGGGCTTATGGTGAGAACCAGCATCAAAACACCGAAAAGGAGAGCTTGAACCGTCGTAGTGAGCGATCGACTAGTCACGACACACCTCCGTGAGTTTACGTAGGCGGCGCTGAACAGCGAGGCGTCTCACTGAGATACAAGAGGAAAGAGAGCTACGCCTAAGAGCACCAACATTTTCAGAATGGAGCCACAATAAGGTCTATGACAATCGAGGGGAAGGGAACACGGTTCGGCGACGCGTTTTGACGATCAGCAGACTACAGAGTCACACGGAGGCGCATCACGTCAACACCTTGCAGAGCAACACTTTACAACTATGAACCGGCAATGCGGTTCTTACGATCAGATTCGGCACATCCTGGGTCATGCCGTGATAGAATTCCCACTAATTCCGCCCGGGCGGAGCCGAGGTGTTGCCGTCGGGACGCATTGGCCGGCCCGGTCATCTGGAACACGCTGGGTCGCCAACGTATCTTCTCCGCGCATTGGCCAGTCACACCGCGACCCGGACCGCCCGTTCCATGACGATCAAACTGACACTCCCGACATGCTTGCTGTTCGCCGTCGGTTCGACACTGCACGCACAATCCGGACTCAGCACGCCAGCTGAGTTTCTCGGCTATGAATTGGGAGCCCGATTCACACCCCACCATCGCGTCGTAGCCTACTTCGAGCATGTCGCCGCACAGGCGCCGAACGTGATCCTCAGACGGTACGGCGCCACATACGAGCACCGCCCGCTACTCGTCGCGATGGTCTCATCGGTGGAGAACATCGGGCGGCTCGAGGAGATCCGCACAGACAACCTGCGACGCGCGCGGGCGCTGGCCGGTCAGCCGAGTAACGACACGACCACGATGGTGTGGTTGAGCTACAATGTGCACGGCAACGAATCGGTCTCGACCGAAGCGTCACTCATCACACTCTACGACCTCGCCAACGTGGAGAACGCACGCACGCAACGGTGGCTCGCCAATACGGTGGTCGTGTTGGATCCCGCCATCAATCCAGACGGACGCGATCGATACGTTGCTTGGTACAATCAGGTGGTCGGGGCACAGCCGAATGCGACGCCAACCGCCCGCGAGCATCGGGAGCCCTGGCCAGGGGGGCGAACGAACCACTACATGTTCGATCTCAACCGCGACTGGGCGTGGCTCACGCAAAAGGAATCGCAGGAACGGATCGCCCTGTATCGGCAGTGGCTCCCACACGTCCACGTCGATTTTCACGAGCAGAGCATCAACTCTCCCTACTACTTTGCTCCCGCCGCCGAGCCATATCACGCGGCCGTGACCGACTGGCAACGGGAGTTTCAGCGGACGATCGGCCGGAACCACATGAAGTACTTCGATGCCAACGGCTGGCTCTATTTCACACGGGAGACGTTCGATCTGCTGTACCCCGGCTACGGCGACACCTACCCGATGTTCAACGGCGCCATCGGAATGACCTACGAACAGGCCGGTGGCGGAAGGGCGGGTCTCGCAATCGTCAAGGCGGACGGGGATACCCTCACGCTGAGCGATCGCATCGCCCATCACCACACGACCGGACTTTCCACGGTCGAGACCGCGTCCGAGCACGCCGGACGATTGGTCTCTGAGTTCTCGCGGTACTTCGAGATCGCCGTCTCCAACCCGCCCGGCGAGTACAAGACTTTCGTGGTCAAGGGCGACAACGACGCCGACAAGCTCGATGAGCTACGCGATCTGCTCGACCGGCATGACATTGCATACGGAAGCGCCGTGCGGCAACGCTCAGTACGCGGGTTCAATCTCACGACGGGTGTCACCGAGGACACACGTCTCGAACCAACCGACCTCCTCATCACGGCGTACC
>JBFIZG010000002.1:0-30746 GCA_041604955.1 Gemmatimonadales bacterium
CAGCACAGTGACGATCACCGAAGACGGAGCGATCTACAATCCGGTTTTTCGGGTTGTTGCGCGATTCATCATGGGGTATCACGGCACGATGGATGGATACCTTACCGCGCTGGGGAGACGTTTCGGTGAAGACGTCACGCCTGTGCACCGGAATTAGCAGCCGTGTCAACCTCCGCTGGATACTCCCATCGCAGCCGTCTGGACAAACTCGGTGTGAAGCCGGGCGCGAGAGTTGCCGTGCTCCGGCTCGAGGACGACGCTTTCCGGCGCGAACTCGAAGCGCGTACCAAGGACCTGGCCTTTCGTCGACCTCGTAAGGACAGTGACGTCATCATCTATGCCGTCACGCGAACCACCGAGCTGGTACGGCTGAACGGGCTCAAGCGCCAAATCAAGAAGAATGGCGCTATCTGGGTGCTCTGGCCCAAAGGGCGCCAGGAACTCAAGTCCAGTGACGTTCGACAGGCCGCTGCCGATGCTGGGCTGGTAGACGTGAAGGTGGCGGCGTTTTCTGACATCTTGAGCGGGCTCAAACTGGTCATTCCCGTTGCCCTCCGCTGAGAAGGGGACGCGACACCTCCTTCGCGATACCAACCTCCACGTCATATTTGGCGTCACCCTGATGGCCGTGCTGGGGGTGTCGACGATCGCGCCGGTGCTGCCCCGTATCGCTGACGTATTCGATCGGACGCCGCAGTCGGTCGGGCTGCTCATCTCCGCGTTTACCATTCCCGGTGTGTTATTCACTCCGGTACTGGGTGTCCTGGGCGATCGCGTGGGGCGGAAGGCTGTGTTGGTTCCGTCACTCCTACTGTTTGCAGTCGCCGGAGCCGTGTGCGGGTTCGCCCGAAGCTTCGAAACACTCCTCCTCCTGCGTGTTTTCCAGGGTGTGGGCGCGTCGGCGTTGGGAGCGCTCAACGTCACGATACTCGGCGATCTCTACTCCGGAACCACGCGGACGACGGCGATGGGTCTGAACGCCAGCGTCCTGAGCGTCGGTACGGGCATTTATCCCGCGCTTGGAGGCGGGCTCGCGGTCTTTGGCTGGTTCTTCCCCTTCTTTCTCCCGGTACTTGCCCTTCCAATTGCGCTGGCGGTGATGTTGACGCTCGACAGCCCGGAGCCTCGTGCCACAGGGAACTTCGTGAAGTACCTCCAGGTCACGCTCCGGGCGGTGTTTCAGGTTCGCGTCCTCACCTTGTTCACGGCGAGTGTGGTCACGTTCATGTTGATCTACGGGCCGTACCTCACGTTCTTCCCGTTCCTGTTGCAGGACTCCTACGCCGCCGGTCCCGTAACGATCGGCTTCGTCATGTCGGCGACGTCGCTCGCGACAGGGCTCGTGTCGTTTCGTCTGGGAGCCCTTGCCGGCCGCTTTACGGAACCGACGTTGGTCCGCGTGGCATTCGTGCTGTACGCGTTGTCCCTCGTCCTGATCCCGTTGTCCCGGTCGGGATGGGCGCTGGCAATCCCAATCCTCATCTTCGGCGCGGCCAACGGAATCAACGTCCCCAGCCTCATGACCATTCTGTCGGGTTTTGCTCCACCCGAACACCGGGCGGCGTTCATGGCCTTGAACGGCACGGTGCTCCGCGTCGGTCAGACCCTGGGCCCCCTGTTCTTTGGAACCGTCTACGTGGTGGCCGGGGTCGACTGGGCGTTCTACTCCGGGGCGGTGCTGGCCCTGGGGATGTTCGGGTTGGTCGCGCTGGCGTTTCGGAAAGGAATGCCGAGTGAGGGTCGTGAGAAACGGTACAGTGCGTAGTGCCGGTACACAGTACACAGTACACGGGGCACAGTACACAGTGCAGTGTAGCAGCGTTAGGTTTTAGGTGTCAGGTGTCAGGTGTTGAGCGTTGAACGTTGGATGTTGAACGTTGAATGTTTCCATCGGCTCCCGGCTCCTGTTGAACGTTGAACGTTGAACGTTTCCGTCGGCTCCCGCTCCCGTTGAGCGTTGAATGTTGAATGACCCGTTCGCAAGCTGAAAAGACGATTCGCGAACTGCGGACCGAGATCCGGCATCATGAGTATCTCTATCATGTGCGGGATCGGCCGGAGATCTCCGATGCCGAGTTCGACAAACTGTTCGTAGAGCTGAAACAGCTCGAGGAACGGTTTCCGGACCTCGTCACGGTCGATTCGCCAACGCAGCGCGTGGGCGCGACTCCCCTCGACCAGTTTCCCACCATTCAACATGCGGCGCCGATGTTGAGTTTGGATTCGGCGCACGATGAGGCGGCGGTAAAGCGGTTCGACGAACGGATACGCAAATCCCTCGGCGCGAAGGCGGTGGAGTATGTCGTCGAGCCCAAGTGGGATGGGGCGTCGGTCGAACTCGTCTACGAAGACGGCGTCTTTGTACGGGCGTCGACCCGCGGCAACGGACTGCAGGGGGAAGGGATCACCGAAAACATTCGAACGATTCCGACGGTGCCGCTCCGCCTGCGAGACAGCGCTCCCCCGTTCCTCGCGCTCCGGGGAGAAGTCATGATGCCGGTCGACGGGTTCGAGAAGTTGAATGAGCGGCTGCTCGAAGAGGGAAGAGAGCCGTTTGCGAATCCGCGAAACGCCGCGGCCGGCTCACTCCGGCAACTCGACCCGCAAATCACTGCCGCGCGGCCGCTCGATCTGTTTGTGTACGACGTGCTCGATGCCCGGGATGCGCGGTTTGACACGCAATGGGATGTCTTCAGCGCGCTGGAGCGCTGGGGGCTTCGGGTGAGCGATCTGCCCGACCTCGCGCGGTCCGTTGCCGACATCATCGATTACCATCGTCAGTTGGAGGAGCGGCGCGATGACCTCCCCTACGAAATCGATGGTGTGGTCGTCAAGGTGAACGATACGGCCGACAGGGATGACCTGGGCTCCACGGCGCACCACCCACGCGGCGCCCTCGCATTCAAGTTTCCTCCACGAAAAGAGATTACTCGTATCATCAAGATCATCCCGAGTGTTGGGAGGACCGGTGTCGTCACACCGGTCGCGATGATGCGGCCCGTTGAGTTGAGCGGTGTCACGGTGAGCCGGGCAACGCTCCACAATCGGGAGGAGGTCGCCCGCAAGGACGTTCGGGATGGCGATCTGGTGCGGGTCCAACGCGCCGGGGACGTGATTCCACAGGTCGTCGAACGCGTGCCGGAAACGGGGCACAAGCGGGCCAAACCGTTCGCCATGCCCGCCGAGTGTCCGTCGTGCGGCGTCAGCGTCATCGAACGCGGCCCGTTTACCGTATGCCCCAACAGCTTTGGCTGCCCGGCTCAACTGGTTGGCCGGCTGGTGCATTTCGCCTCACGCGACGCCTTGGACATCGAGGGGCTGGGTGGCGAGACCGCGCGACTATTCGTGCGCGAGGCGTTGGTCAAGGAGCTACCCGATTTGTTTACGCTTCAGCCGGAACAGCTACTCCGACTGGATGGATTCGCGGAAAAGTCGGCGACCAATCTGGTCAATGCCATTGCCAAGGCATCACGTGTCGATCTCCATCGTTTTCTCTTTGGGCTGGGCATTCCCGAAGTGGGTGCCGCGGTTGCGAAGACGCTGGCACAGTACTTTGGCTCACTTGCCAAGCTCCGTGCCGCCTCCGGAGACGATTTGGAAGCGGTGGAAGGCGTGGGTCCCAAGATGGCGGAACAGATCCGTGCGTTCTTCACCGATCCACGCGTCGCACGTATGCTCGACGACCTGCTCGATGGAAAGATCGACCTTCGCAATCCAAAACGGGAAGCGCGCGCTGCGCTCGCCGGAACCAAGTTCGTCTTGACGGGGACGTTGACGACCATCTCGCGCCGGGACGCGACAGCCGCGCTGGAGTCGTTGGGCGGGAAGGTGACCTCGTCGGTGAGCAAGGAGACGGACTATGTCGTTGTCGGAGACGACCCGGGCTCCAAGTACGACAAGGCCGTGGCGCTCAAACGGCGGATTCTCGACGAAAACGAATTCATGAAACTGCTTCGCAGCAATGGCGCTGAGGTATAGGTGGAGAATATTGACATCGCGCACATGTTTCGGGACATCGCCGACCTGTTGGAGATTCAGGGCGCCAACCCGTTCCGCATTCGGGCGTATCGCAACGCCGCCCAGACCGTCGCGGACCACCCCGGGCCCATTCGGAAGCTGGTCGCGCAGGGCGCAGATCTCACCGAGCTTCCCGCAATCGGCAAGGACACCGCGGGATACATCAAGGAGTTGGTAACGACTGGGGAACTTCGGCTGTTCACGGAGTTGTCCGAACAGGTTCCCGCGTCCCTCATCGAGTTGATGCGTCTTCCGGGGCTTGGCGCCAAGAAAGCCAACCGGTTGTGGAAGGACCTCGACGTCACGACCATCGATCAATTGGAGATCGCTGCGCAGGGGGACGCGATCGCCGGTTTACCCGGCTTTGGCAAGAAGACCCAATCCAAGTTGCTCGAGGCAATCGAGCGGTACCGCCGGCACCAGAACCGCTTCAAAGTATCTGATGCCGACCAATACGTCCTGCCGCTGCTCGAGTACCTCCGCGCACTGCCAGGCGTGTCGAAGGCCGAAGTAGCCGGCAGCTATCGGCGCCGCCGGGAGACCGTCGGTGACGTAGACATCCTGGCGATCACCGAAGAACCGAAGCCGGTGATGGAGGGATTCACCAAGTACGGCGACGTTGGTAAGGTTGAAAAGGCGGGTGAGACGCGCGGCACGGTGCTCCTCAAATCCGGCCTGCAAGTGGATCTCCGCATCTTGCCACCACAGAGTTACGGTGCGGCCCTCGTGTATTTCACCGGCTCCAAAGAACACAACGTGAAGCTCCGAATGCGCGCCATCGACCGCGGTTTACGCATCTCCGAGTACGGTGTCTTCGCCGAGGACGAAGACGACGACCCCAGCGACCCCTGGGCCGGTGACTTTGTCGCGGGGTGGGAGGAGGCGGACGTGTACGAAGCGGTCGAGTTGCCGTGGATTCCGCCAGAGCTTCGCGAAAACCGCGGCGAGATTGCCGCGGCGGCAGAAAACTCGCTTCCCGACCTGATCACGGTCGACGCGATCAAGGGCGACCTGCAGATGCACTCGACGTGGTCCGATGGCAAGAACACGATCGAAGAGATGCTGGAGGGCTGTGCCGCGCGGGGCTACGAGTACTTCGCCATCACGGATCACAGCAAGGCCCTCGCGATGACGGGCGGGCTGGATGCGAAGGCGTTGCAAAGGCAGTGGCGGGAGATCGACGAACTCGAGCAACGTCACGACGAGATCCGCATCCTTCGGAGCATGGAGGTGGACATTCTCGCAGACGGTTCGCTCGACCTCGAAGACGAGATGCTCGACAAGCTCGATCTCGTCCTCATCTCGATTCATTCCCGGTTCGATCTTCCGCTCGTCAAACAAACCGAGCGGATCATCAAGGCGATAGAGCATCCTGCGGTCAACATCTTGGGTCACCCAACCGGCCGTCAGATCAATCGGCGAGACGCCATGCGATTTGATCTGGATGCGGTAATGGAATGCGCCGCGGAACACAAAGTGGCCTTGGAGCTGAACGCGCACCCCAATCGCCTGGATCTGAGAGACACGCATCTGATGCAGGCGCGCGAGCTCGGTGTCCGAATCGTAATCAGTACCGACGCCCATCGAGTGGCGGAACTCGACTTGATGCGTTACGGTGTGGAGCAGGCACGCCGGGCGTGGTTCGAGAACTCGGATGTGATCAATACGCTTCCGCACGATGAGTTCGTCGCGAACTTTTCGAAGTGAAACCGGGGTTGGCCGTGGGTGGGCTGCGCCAGCACCAGTGGGTATCCAACACAACGTCAAGGAGACCAGTCGATGGCCGAAGTGAAGCTCAACAAGGACGGCCCCTATCACCTAAAGGGGGAGGTCGAGATCAGAGACGCGGAGGGGAATCTCGTAGAAGCCGGAGAGGAGTTTTGGCTGTGCCGGTGCGGTCAGTCATCCACAAAACCATTCTGTGACGGCACCCACAAAAAGGTCGGGTTCAAGGGCTGATCGAAGCAAATCAGGCGAGTGGGATAGGGTGATCTGCGGCGTTGCGACCGCGCCCGAGCCCGAGTACCTTCCGGCGTCTTTTCACTCGACCGACGCGGTCGTCACAGCGTATCAATCCACACAGAGGTGGCAGTGAAGATTGCTGTCTGCATAAAGCGCGTCGCCGACTCGGAGACCAGGGTCAAGGTTGGTGCTGACGGGAAGGCGATCGACGAGAGTGGCGTGAAGTTCGTTCTGAATCCGTATGATGAGTTCGCAGTCGAAGAAGCTCTGACGCTCAAGGGGGAGTCCGGGGAGGTCGTCGTCATCTCCGCCGGCGCCGAAACGGCCCAAGAGACCATCCGAACGGCGCTGGCGATGGGGGCGGACCGTGGGATCTTGCTCAAGGGCACGCCGCCCGCCGATCCTCTGGCAACCGCTCGCGCGTTGGCCGCCGAACTGGAACAGGGCGGTTACGATTTGATCATGTTTGGAAAACTGGCCATCGACGACTACAACCACGCGGCGGGACCGATGGTTGCCGAATTGCTGCAACTCCCGTGTGTCAGCGCGATCACATCGCTCACCGTGGCGGACGGAAAGGGAACGGCGGAGCGTGAGATCGAGGGCGGAGTCGAAGTCGTCGAATTCAATCTGCCGGCGGTCCTGACGACCGATAAGGGATTAAATGAGCCCCGGTATCCAGCGCTTCGCGGCATCATGCTGGCCAAGAAGAAGCCGTTGGAAGTGAAGGAGGTCCAGTTCGAAGCCGGTGGAATGGAAATTCTCGCTCTGACGTTGCCGCCCGAACGCCCTGCGGGGCGTATCGTCGGTGAAGGCCCCGACGCGGTGGCCTCGTTGATTGAGGCGCTACAGAACGAAGCGAAGGTGCTGTGATGACGGCCGTCTTAGCGGTTCTCGAGCAACGGGGCGGCGCACTCAAGCGTGTGTCCAACGAAGTGTTGACGGCGGCACGCACGTTGGCCGGCGGAGACGAAGTCCACGCGCTCGTGGTCGGGCCGACCGGTACGTCAGCAGAGGGACTGGGGAACTACGGCGCCGACAAAGTCTACACTGCGCTCGACGACGATCTCGCGCTCTTCCAGAGCGATCGGTACGCAACCATTGCCGCCGAACGGGCACGGAGCGGTGGTTACGGCGCGGTCTTGGTGAGCGCCACTGCGCTCGGCAAAGATCTGGGTCCACGCATCGCTGCGAAACTAGGGTGCGCGTTTGCCAGCGACGTCACCGGCATCGAAGCGGACGGGGAACTCGTTGTCACGCGGCCCGTGTATGCAGGCAAGGCAGTGCTCAAGCTCAAGATCACGGCGACTCCCTGTGTGATCTCGGTGCGGCCGAGCGTGTTTACCCCCGTCGAGTCAAACCGACCTGGTGCGGTCGAAGCAATCGGTGTGGGGTCCGCCGACAAGTCGTCGAGCGCGAGAACCATTGAGGTCAAGGCACCAGACCAAGCCGCGGTGGACGTGGCGGAAGCTTCGATCGTGGTGAGTGGAGGGCGGGGTCTCAAGGGACCGGAGAACTTCCATTTGGTCGAAGCGTTGGCGGGCGCCTTGGGGGGCGCGGTCGGCGCGTCGCGCGCGGTTGTCGATGCCGGATGGCGTCCGCACGCCGAACAGGTGGGGCAAACCGGCAAGACGGTGAGTCCTAGCCTGTACGTGGCGTTGGGGATCTCCGGCGCCGTGCAGCATTTGGCCGGCATGCGCACGGCCAAGGTGATCGTTGCGGTAAACAAAGACCCCGACGCGCCGATCTTCAAAGTGGCCGACTACGGCATCGTCGGCGACGTGTTCGACGTCGTTCCCAAACTCACCGAGGAGATCAAGAAGATCCGTGAGTCCTGACGCGGGCCTGCACCCTCCCATCGTCCCAGCCGACTATCAGCCTGCGTTACCCCGCGAGAAGGTGATTCTCACGGACTCCCCCGACGCGGAGCACATTCCCATGGACGTGCTCTTCGTTGGCGGCGGCCCGGCCGGTTTGGCCGGCGCCATCGAGCTTGCACGGCTCGTGAAGGAGGGGAACGAGCGAGGGAACGGGCTGGGTGAAGTCAGTATCGGCGTGCTGGAGAAAGCCGCGGCGTTGGGCGAGCACTCCCTTTCCGGAGCGGTCGTCAATCCGCGTCCGTTTGCTGAACTGTTTCCCGATCTCACTCCGTCGGATTTCCCGTTCCGTGGCCGCGTCGATCACGAGCGCGTGTACCTGCTGTCCCAAAACGCCGCACGCCGGTTGCCCACGCCTCCCACGATGCGCAATAAGGGCAACTACGTCGCGTCGATCTGCGAGATCGTCCGTTGGCTGGGTGCAAAGGCGGAAGCGGCTGGCGTCGATATCTTCGCCGGGTTTCCGGCGGGCGCCCTGTTGACTGAGGGAAATCGCGTCATCGGTGTTCGCACCGTGCCGGCCGGTCTCAACCGAGACGGAACCGAGGGCGACAATTTCATGCCCGCGACGGACATCGTCGCGAAGGTCACGGCAATCGCCGAAGGTACGCGCGGTCTCTTATCGCAGGCATTCCGAGAGTGGCAGGGGATTCGATCGGCCAACCCGCAGATCTACGCGCTCGGTGTGAAGGAACTGTGGGAGACGAAGAAACCGCTCGATTCCGTGGTGCATACGATGGGATGGCCGCTTGCTCAGGACGCCTTTGGCGGCAGCTTCATGTATCCGCTGGAACCTAACCTGGTGGCGCTCGGTCTGGTTGTGGGACTCGACTACAGCGCACAAGGCCTCGACGTCCACGTGCTGTTGCAACAGATGAAGCAACACCCGCTCTTTCGAACGTATCTCGATGGAGGCGAGCTGATCGAGTGGGGCGCCAAGACGATTCCCGAAGGCGGATACTACGGCCTGCCACAGCGCCGTCACGGCGATGGAGTCTTATTGCTCGGCGATGCCGCCGGATTTGTCGATGTCCCATCGCTCAAGGGGATTCACTATGCCATGCAATCGGGAATCTTTGGTGCCCGGGCGATCTACGCGGCGCTGAGCGTCGACGATACGTCGGCCGATCGGCTCGCGCAGTACGATCACCTAGTCAATGGATCATACATCGTGAGCGACCTGCGAAAGACTCGAAACGTTCGCCTGGCCTTCCGAGATGGATTCAAGACCGGCGTCGTCAAAGCCGGCCTCATGACGATCACCGGTGGCCGGTTCCCCGGTGGGATGATTCGTATGGAGCGGGATGCCGCGGTTCCGCGGGTGCCGGGAGAGGCCGATGAGTTCACCCCCGACGGGAAGCTCACGTTCAGTAAGGTCGACGCCGTGTTCAAGTCGGGGAACGCTACCCGCGATACGATCCCCAATCATCTCATCTCGGCCGACACGGTGACCCCAACCGTGGCGGATTTTTACACGCATGTTTGCCCGGCAGGCG
Organism: Gemmatimonadales bacterium; assembly: GCA_041604955.1. Lineage (GTDB taxonomy): Bacteria > Gemmatimonadota > Gemmatimonadetes > Gemmatimonadales > GWC2-71-9 > JBFHWR01. The sequence continues at coordinate 9,353 of JBFIZG010000002.1, forward strand.
TCTACGAAAATGTGGACGGGGAACTGAAGATCAACGCGCCCAACTGTGTGGACTGCAAGGCCACCGATGTTTTGGGACCGCGGTGGATGCCCCGCGAAGGAGGAAGCGGGCCGGCCTACAAACGCATGTAATCTCCGCCTGGCCGGGCGGACCCGGTCTCGCTAATACGGTGCGTCTTCGACGTGCACCGGTTCCCCGAACATCATCGCATCCAGCACCTCTCCCGCCGGTACGTTCTGCCGATCCTCCGGGACGATGAGAAACGCGTTTGCGCGGATCATTGACGTGAGAATGCCGGATCCCTGAGGGCCCGTGAGCCGTGCCTCGTATCCGTTGGGCCCTTCGGTCACCACGGCCCGAAGAAAGTGACGGAGCGGCGCCTGGGTTGCGATCGGCTCGGTGACGGTAGCCTTGATCGTGCGTCGGAAGAGCGCCGCGTGGCCCTGCATCTTTCGAATCGCAGGTCGGACAAACAGCTCGAACGTCACCATGGTACTCACGGGGTTTCCCGGAAGCCCAATCCACGGGAGTGCGTTGACCACGCCAAACCCAACCGGTGCGCCCGGTCGCATGCGGATGCGCCAGAACTTGAGGGTGGCGCCGAGTTCTTCCAGCACGGGCCGCAAGTAGTCGTGCTCGCCGACGCTGACCCCGGCTGACGTAATCAACAGGTCTGCCCCGAACGCCGAGACGATCCGGTCCCGGAGGGCTTGGGGGTCGTCTTTGGCGATGCCAAGATAGTTGTAGCGTGCGCCCGTCTGCTGGATCATCGACCGTAGTGTGTAACTGTTGGAAGACGCCACTTTCTTGCCGGCGAGGATGGCTTCGTATTCATCGAGTTCGGCGATTTCGTCTCCCGTCGCGAGCACCGCCACCGTCGGAGTCCGGTACACTGAAACCTCCCGCGCGGCAATCGATGCGAGGACGCCGAGTTGCGCGGGTCCCAGTTCGGTCCCCCGCGTCAACACGACGTCGCCGCTCTGAACGTCTTCGCCACGAGGGCGGACGTTTCGGTTGAGGTCACGGCCCTGGTTGATCGCTACCCGCTTGCCGTCGAGCGCGGTGGTGTCTTCCTGTCGAATGACCGTATCGGCGCCGGTGGGGACCGCGGCGCCGGTAAAGATCCGCGCACATGTTCCCGGGCGAATGGATTGCGTGGGAAACGCGCCGGCGGGGATTTCCTCGACGACGTCCAACTGAACGGGTAGGGTGCCCCGCAGGTCCGCGGCCCGAACGGCGTACCCGTCCATGGCCGAGTTGTCCCACGCGGGGATGTCGATTGGGCTCACGACGTCGTCCGCGAGCACGGTTCCGAGCGCCTGGTCGAGCGGGACGTCTACGGGTTCGAGCGGCGCAACGTCGTCGAGGATCGCCGCCGCCGCTTCGGCGGGCAAGAGGTTGGTCCGGAACTGCGACACCGTGGCGTCTCTCCCGTTCACTGGGTCACCGGCTGTGTTCCTCACACAGCGCGCGGGCGCGCGCCAAATCCGCCTCGGAATTTACGTTGAGAAAGAGCGTCTCGGGATCGCCGAACGTTTCCACCTCGGCGAGCGGTATCGTTCCGATCCGGACCCGGTCGTGGAACCCGGTCGTTCTGAGATCGCGCGCTCGCAAACGGTCTTCAATGGCGCTGACGCAACCCGGTCCGTACACGGCGCACAATGGTTCCACCCCCAACGGCCCGATGCTCTCGGGCAGATAGGCGTCGAAACCGGTCGAACCATCGACCAAGCGCAGCAGCAGCTCTTTGCTCACAAATGGCATGTCCCACGCCACCACGAGTGTCGGGCCGGATGATGTCGTGATCGCAGTATAGATACCGCCCAAGCTCCCACAGCCCGGCATCGCGTCTCCAATCGCCGACAAATCGTGCTGCCACTCGACGGCGGTCGCGGGGTCGGCGATGAGCGTGGGAAGCGCACCGATCGCGGATTGGATCGTGCTCGAAACCCGGTCGAGGATCCGTTGGTTGCCCACGCGTTCGAGCCCTTTGGGTCGACCGCCAAATCGGCGAGCACTGCCCCCTGCCAACACGGCGCCGTGCACGCGATCAGAACCTCCGGCCGCGTCGCTGCTCCAGGACGATGTCGATCGAGACGGTGAACGACGGCACGTGGTCGAAGAAGTTGGCCGTCGGCGGGTTCGCGAGCAGATCCGGTCCCGTCACCTGTTCCATCCGGATCAAGTGATCGGCCAATTCCATTCGGAGCAGGTAACCGGGCGCAAGGGGAACCATGACGCCGATACCACCAACGGCGCTGGGGTTGACCGTGGTGCTCGACTTTCCGAGGTAGATGACGCGTTCGCCCTCGGTGCCCCCCGCAACAAATCGGCCTGACGTTTCGACGAGACTGGAACTCCGTACGGTCGTGCCACCCAACAGACGGACGTATGGGCTGATCGCGCCACGCGCGGCAAACCGGTAGGTGGCCCCGAGGTAGAATCCCGCGATCGAGACCGTCCGCTCTTGTCGGGTGATGTCGTTACAGACTTGCTGGTTCCGTCCCTCTCGGTCAATCGGCGATGCCTCGAACACGAACCTGCAGTTCGAGTCCGTTCCCAACCCGATGTACACGGCCTGACCCGTGATGCCGAGGTGAGTCGACTTGAAGAACGTGGTGGAGAGACCTGCGACCAAGCCAGTCGAGAGTTGCCGGCGAAGGCTGATCGTATCGGCGGTTGGTTCGGCCCCGAGTATCGAGAGCGCCTGCCGGTCGACGGACCAGAGGTTGCCGGCGCCGGCGATGCCCCCGGAAATGGAAAACACGAGTCGCGGCTCGGGTCGGGTTTGTGCGGCGGCCGGTGCGATCCAACACAGCAGCGTCGGAATCAGCAACACCGCGGTGGTCGCAAAACGGAAACGCATGGGCATCACGAGTTTACGAATCTCCGCGATACTCGGCGTAGAGATGCGGTTCCTCTTGAATACGCACCGACTCGAGCTGAACGTTTGTGGGCAGTCTGGGAGCAATCCTGTTCCAGGCGTACACGGCAATGGCTTCCGCCGTTGGAATCTGTTTGCCGAACGCAAACTCGGGAACGTCATGGTTCACGTGTCGATGATCCAGTCGGTCGAGGATCTCCTCCCGCAAGATCGTGTCGAGTTCTTCCAGTGACATGACCATAGACGTGTCACGATCCAAAGCGCCTGCCACGGTCACGATGCATTCGTATGAATGACCGTGGCCGTGCTCGCGAGCGCACAAGCCAAACACTTCGGTGTTTCGATCCTCCGACCAATCCGGCCGAAAATACCGATGTGCGGCACTGAAACGGACTGCGCGGGACAAATGAACGTGAGCCATGGCGTTGCAATCTATCCCGATGTCAGTAGACACGCACGGCCATTGCTTTGATCGACAACACGACGTCGGCGCCGAGCGCAAGCCCCAACTCGTCCAGCGCGCCGCGCGTGATCCGCGCCGCCAGGTCGACGCCCGCATCCACGCGGACGGTGACCCAGGCGGGCCCGGCGTCGGCAATCGCAATGACCTTGCCCGTGAACTGATTGCGAACACTCGACGAAAACGGCTGACGGCTGATCGTGATGTCCTCCGCGGGCAGCGCGACCGTGACCGGGCCGCTCTTGTCGCTCACGAGCTGGACGTCGAGTGGCCCGATCTGAACCGACCGTTGTCCGGATCCCTCCGGAAGGACCACGCGGAACAGGTTTTCGGGGACGATCGACCCGGTCCGTCCCTCGGTGAGCGCGACCAACCGTTCGGACCAGCGATAGGCGTCCTCCAAACGATGGGACGCAAAACAGAGCGTTGTGCCCCGTTCGCGCTCCTCGCGAAGAACATTGTACAGCTGGGCGACGGCGCCGCGGTCCGACGCCGACGTGGGTTCGTCGAGCAGCAGAACATCCGGTTCGAGGGCGAGGGCGCGAGCGATGGCAACCCGTTGCGCCTCCCCTTCGGAGAGAGACCGTCCCGGCCGGTCGGCCAGGTGGGAAATACCCAGTCGCTCGAGCGCACTGTTGGCCTGCGCCCGCGCGGCGCCGTGCGTCGTTCCGTGGAGTGAAAGCGCGTACGTGAGGTTGTGCGTGACAGTCCCGCGGAAGAGTAGTGGTTTCTGTTCGACCAACGTCACCCGGCGGCGCGCTCGGCGTCGATCTGCCGCTCCCGCGATCGGTGTACCATCGAGCGTAAACATCCCGCGGGTGGGACGTTCGACGAAGGCCAACAGCCGAAGCAGCGTGCTCTTGCCCGATCCGTTCGGCCCGACCAGCGCGGTGAGTGTTCCCGGTTCGAGACCGAGCTGGCCGATATGCAGCACCTGGCGCTTGCCATACCAATGCTCGACGTTCCGGGCCTCAAGCATCGCCCCGTCCTTGAAACAGTTGGAGCAACACGTTCACGGTGAGCGCGAGTGCGAGCAGTATCAGCCCCAACGCCATGGCGAGCGCCAGGTCTCCTTGAGAGGTTGCCAAGGCCACGGCGGTCGTGAGGGTTCGTGTTTGATGCCTGATGTTGCCGCCGACGATCATGGCTGCTCCCACTTCCGCGAGCACGCGTCCAAATGAGACCACGACCGCGGTAAACAATGCGTACCGGGCCTCACGCGCGACGGCAATATGGGTGCGCCATCGACTGGCGCCGAGCGTGAGCGCTGTTCGGCGGACCCGTGGGTCGACGCTCTGCACGGCCGCTGCCGTGAGCGCGGCGGCGATGGGAATTGCAAGCACGACTTCGGCGAGCACGATTGCCCACCAGGTATAGAGGAGACCGAACTCTCCGAACGGTCCGCGGCGGGCTAGGAGTCCCCAGATGAGGAGCCCCACGACCACCGTGGGGAAGGCGAGCATCGTGTTGAGAACGGTGATGGCGGCGCGCCGGCCCCAGAACCGTGTCGTCCCGACGGCGAAGCCGATTGGTACGCCGATGAGACACGCGATGACGGTTGCAAAGACCGCGACACGGAGCGAGAGGAGTGTGATGCCGAAGATTTCGGCGTCGCCAGAGAGAACGAGGGTGGTCCCGCGTCGCAGGCCTTCGGCAAAAAAGTCCACCGGCTCACAGCCGTATTGCGTAGCCGAGTGAGATGACTAGCGTGGGATGATGCGTCCACTCCGTGTCATCCATCGTCACCGGGTCCAGTAGCGAGGGCTCTTCGGGTGCCTCAACCGGCGGATCGAAAAACAGTGCCGGATAGCGTAACCGCCACACGACATCCCGAAACTCGAACCGGAAGTTGATACGGTCGGTGGGAAACCATCGAATTCCGAGTCTCGGGTCGACGTGAAACTTGGTGCCGAACTCAAACGTGCTCGAGTCCTGAGCGACTCCGGACCCAAACGCAACGCCGAGACCCAATCCGAAATACGGGACGAGACCGTTCCAGGTCTTTTGGCCGGTGAGCCGCATCGCGAGGCCTGCTTCCCCGATAATGACGGACTGGTTGAACGTGCCCTTGACTCGGCTGGCCGCGCCTTTGGTCGGGTCGAGCACCAACCGGCTGAGGTCCGCAACGTCGAGTCCAAAGAACACTTCCGCCGGCCCGCCAAGGAGTAGGTCCAACCGGGCCCCGAACAGCGGTCCGTCTGTCGGGCCAACACCTGCCGCACCGGCCGACCCACCGAGATATCCCGCGCTGAGCGACAATACGTGTTTCGCTCGCAAATCCTTATATGGTGAGGATTCGGGCGCGTGTCCGACTTGGCCGGCGAGCACCGCCGGCGTGACGATCGCGAAACAGCATACGGTCGCAAGCCGTTTCACCCTGCACCTGATATGTTTGACAGAGGGTGAGTGGTCTTCTACAATCTTCCAGGTAACAATCATGAGGCAATCTACCCGGCCCCACCGACCGCTACCAGCCCGCATCGTCGCCCTGTTGATCGCGGCTGGTGCGACTGTCCCGCTCTCAGCGCAGACCCAGTTTCGCGTGGTCGAAGCGGAAAACTTCCGCCGAAACGCATCCACCGCCGCCCCGATTCTCGCAAACGTGCCGGCCGGTGTGACCGTCAGGGGCGGTCGGACCGAAGACGGTTGGACTGAGATCACGCTCCAGGGATGGGTTTGGGCGGAATCGGTCGAGCCGTCGGTGGGGGGCGATCACGATCTTCGGGTCACCGCCCGTGGTGGTGAGAATCTCCGCTCGGGACCGAATCAATCGGTGATTGCTCGCCTATCGTTTGGCACGTTGCTCGACAGAGTGGATCGGCAGGGCCGGTGGATTCAGGTGCGGCGCGTCGGGTGGATGTGGAACAGATCGCTTGCCTCGGTCGCGCCCCCGGTGACGGCCGTGGACGCTCGAACCGCGGCGGCCACGATTGCGTCGCGCGTGGTGCCGACTGCCGCCGATAGCGCCGTGGGTCTGGACCGAGCGGTGCTCGCCAGGAATGCCGTGCTCAGAGCCGTACCTCCGGACGGCGACACGATTGGTTCGCTCCACGACGGGATACCCGTCAAGATTCTGACACGTTCCGGCGGATGGGTGCGTGTGCAACACGAAGGGTGGGTCCGGGACGGCGATTTGCGTCCTTCGTCTCCCGGCGTACTCGTAGGGGTGAGCGGGGCCGAGGTCCTCGCGGTTCCTGAAGAGTTCGAAGGACGGATGCTGCAGTGGACCGTGCAGTACGTGGCGCTGCAAGAGGCTGACGAGCTACGGAGTGAGATACCGCTCGGTCAACCGTACATGCTGGCACGCGGGCCCTTGCCGGAAGCGGGGTTTGTGTATGTCGTGCTGTCCCAGGAACAGCGTGCGCAGGTCGAACGGCTGTCGCTCCTCGCGAACTTGATGATCGTGGGCCGGGTCCGCACCGCCCGCTCCCGGTTCTTGAACAATCCAATCCTGGACCTGGTGGATTTTGTGGAGTTGGATCCGGAAGGCACGGAAGAATGAACGACAATCTGCGTAACACCTTGGTGAGCAAGCTCGAAAACCTGCCGGACGAGACCGCCCGGCAGCTACTCGACTACATCGAGTTTCTCGAGTCCAAGTATCATCGGAGCGTTCGCGAGCGAACGACGTTCGAACGTCTGGCTGAAAACCTGGAGGAAACACTTGGCGCGACGCGGATCAGCAGGGCTGCCGCCAAGGGAACGGCACAGGTGCTCGATGCCGCCGGAAACATGATGCGAGGAGTCGTGGCCGCGGGGCAGGCGGTAGTGGAGGAACTCCAAGGTGCCTCGAATACCGCCCGTCAAACGGATCAGGCAGACAAGAGCGATGCGACGCCCACCACCGATGCGCCACAGGCTGAAGAGAAGCCGGCGAGCGAGTCAGGCGAGCAAGCCCCATCGGCAGAGGAGCGCTTGACCAAAGACTAGCCCGCCGAGTACCTTTTGCCATGGGTGCACGATTTGTGTTCCGTCAAACCCGTCCGGCTCCACGAGCGCGGCGGGTTTTTTTGTGCGCGACGTACGGTCGGAGCGTGTGATGGCGCGTCTTCGTCCCGGGCACGCCCTCACGTTCGACGACGTTTTACTCGTTCCCCGGCATGCTGCCGTGCACCCGCGCGACGTGGATGTCTCGACGTGGCTCACGCCAAGCATCAGAATCAACATTCCGTTTGTCTCCGCAGCCATGGATACGGTCACGGAATCAGAGATGGCCATCGCCATGGCGCGCGCCGGCGGTGTGGGTGTGATCCACAAGAACATGACGGTGGAGCGACAGGCGGCCGAGGTCGACCGCGTCAAGCGCTCTGAGAGCGGCATGATTCTGAACCCGATCACACTCGGGCCAGATCGGCCGTTGCGCGAAGCCAGCAGCTTGATGACCCGCTTCAAAATCTCCGGTGTCCCGATCGTCGGCGGTCGAGGTGAACTCGTTGGCATCATCACCAACCGCGATCTCCAATTCGAGCGCAACCTCGACATCCCGATCAGCGAGGCCATGACCAAAGACAGTCTGGTCACGGCGCCGCTCGGGACGACGCTGGACGAGGCGGAACGCATTCTGGGGAAGCACCGCATCGAGAAGCTGCCGGTCGTTGACGAGCATGGGATTCTCAAGGGACTCATTACGATCAAGGACATCTTCAAGCGGCGGATGTATCCTAACGCGAACAAGGATCAGCATGGAAGGCTGCGGGTCCTGGCGGCCGTCGGTGTGGGGCCTGATGCGTTGACGCGGGTCAAGGCTCTGCAGGACGCTGGGGTCGACGCGCTCGTCGTCGACTCGGCACACGGTCATTCAGAGGGCGTGCTCCAACTCATCTCCGCCGTTCGCGAGTCGTTTCCCGATGCCCAGATCATCGGTGGGAACGTCGCGACCACGGAGGGTGCCAAGGCCCTGGTCGAGCGCGGTGTCGACGCGGTCAAGGTGGGAATTGGGCCGGGCTCGATCTGCACGACACGCGTCGTCACGGGTGTCGGTGTTCCGCAAATCAGTGCGATCGTAGATGCGGTGCGAGGCGCCGGCGATACACCCGTCATTGCCGACGGAGGAGTGAAATATTCCGGTGACGCCGTCAAGGCGATTGCCGCCGGTGCGTCCAGCGTCATGCTCGGTTCGATGTTGGCGGGCACAGAAGAGAGTCCCGGCGAGAGCTTCCTGCTCGAAGGGCGCCGGTTCAAGACGGTGCGCGGTATGGGTTCCCTCACTGCGATGCAGGAAGGATCGGCCGACCGATACTTCCAAGAGGAAGTGGCCGCGCGCAAGCTGGTGCCCGAGGGAATCGAAGGCCGCGTCCCCTATCGAGGGCCGGTGATCGATGTGATCTACCAGGTGGTGGGCGGCATCCGAAGCGGCATGGGGTACTGCGGTGCGACGAACCTGGACGAACTCCGCTGCAATACCGAGTTCGTGCAGGTCACGTCGGCCGGACTCCGCGAATCACACCCGCACGACGTCGTCATCACTCGCGAGGCGCCGAACTACAGCGTTTAGGTGTCAGGTGTCAGGTGTTAGGTGTTAGGACTCTGGATACCTAAACAGCGCACGTTACACTCAGTACTCCGTGTCGTTTATAGCGGTCCCGCTCCCCGTTCCCCGCTCCCCGCTCCCGCTAGTGATGTTTTCGCGCCTCGACTGCCTTCCGATGATCCTCCAGGTTCTGAATCCACGGCTTGCGCTCGAAGTAACTGTCGGTCATTTCGCGCACTTTGGGAGACAGGAGCCACAGCGCAAGCAGGTTGGGTAGGATCACGATCCCGAGAAAGATGTCACCCATCCGCCAGATGAACGCAAGCGGCAGCACGGCGCCGACGAAGTGCATCAGAATGAAGACGATCTTGTACGGAAGCACTGCTCTCGGGCCAAACAGATACGTGGCGCAGCGGTCGCCGTAGTAACTCCACGCAATTGCCGTCGAGATACCGAAGAGCAGCACGGAAACGAGCACGATGTAGTGCCCCCAGTCCCCGATGGGGCCCAGTCCCTGCCGGAACGCCATCGAGGTGAGGGGCGCGCCGCTCTCATACGCCTCGCCATACAGTACCGCGTACGTCTGCCCGTCGTCGGATTGCGCCGTCCCGGCTACCGGGTCAATCGATCCGGTGAACGGGATCTGTAGTTCGGAATCGGTGAAGAACTGCTCAACCGGCACTTCGTGCCACGCCAGCCGGACTTCGTCGGGCGATGCCGGCTGCACGACGCTGTTCTCGACTCGGATCGTCGCGGGCGGCGTGCCTTCGACGTGTTTTCCGGCGTCGGGGACGACATAGGAGATGTCTCCGCCCACCAGCGTGATCTCCGTCGGCACCCGCTCGTTCCACACGCCGGTGATGATCACCACGAGTGCCGTCATCGTGACGATCACGATCGTGTCGATGAACGGCTCGACGAGGCCCACGACGCCTTCCGACACGGGCTCATCGGTTTTCGCGGCGGCGTGTGCGATGGGTGCCGACCCTTGGCCGGCCTCGTTCGAGAAAAGGCCGCGTTTCACGCCCCACATCATCGTGACCAGTACGGCGCCCACTCCGGTGCCGGCGACACCGGCGGTGGGATTGAACGCCTCTCGGAAGATGAGGGCAAACGTCGGGAGGATCTCGTTCGCATTCAAGACGAGAATCGTAAGCGCGCCGGCGACATAAAACGCCGCCATGACCGGGGCCAAGATACCGGTCACTTTGCCGATCCGGGTGATGCCCCCGATGATGACGAGGGCGACGACCGTGGAGGTCACCAGCCCGGTGAACCACACGGGGAGCCCCATGGTGGTTTGGATCGTATCCGCGACGGTGTTGGCCTGCGCCGCGTTCCCCGTGAAGAACGCGGTTGTTCCCAGCATCGCGGCAAAGAAGACGCCGAGCGGTTTCCAGTGCGGTCCGAGTCCGCGGGCGATGTAGTACATCGGACCGCCCGAAACAGATCCTTCCCACTTGTGACCCTCGCCGACCGTCTCGACGTCCCGGAACTTCTGCGCGAGCGTGACTTCGGAGTACTTGACCGCCATGCCCAGCAGCGCGGTCATCCACATCCAAAACAACGCCCCGGGTCCGCCCCAGTGGATTGCGATCGCGACCCCCGCGATGTTGCCGATACCCACGGTGGCCGAGAGGGCGGTCGTGAGCGCCTGAAAGTGAGAGACGTCGCCGGGCTCGTTCGGGTCGTCGTACCGCCCCGTGGTGACGGCAAATCCGTGACCGAGCCGTCGGAACTGAATGAATCCCAGTCGAACGGTCAGGAAGACGCCTGTGCCCAGGAGTGCGATGACGACGAGGGGAATGCTTTCGCCTCCCACGGGGATGCCGAACCCCCACACGAAGTCTTCGATGCTGATGATGAGGCTTTCGAGTGTTTCCATGATCCCCGTTTGGTGAGAATCCGAAGCTAGACCCGCCCATCACCGATCGGGCGATTACGTGCTAACTGTATGACTGCACTAGGTATAGATCTTTTCTCGGCAGACGCGGTGTCGCGACGGCCCACCCTGGCGTTGACCCTGTGGTACCACGGTATGCAGCGAAGTGGTCCGTGGCCGGCGGCGAACGGGGCGGCTCGCAATTCTACCCGCACGGAGCGGGTTGGCAAGCCCAAATGACGACGGACACCGCGCGATGAGACACGCCGGACCAACGTTGCATTATACTGGTGCCCATGAGTTCGTCACGTTCCGCCACTCGCGGCATACCGGTCCCAGCATCCCGACGGCGTGCCGCCGAGTCAATGGCGCAGATCTTCGAGCGCGGCATGCGGGTTGCCCTCATCACCCATGTCAACGCCGATGGTGATGGCGCCGGCAGCGAAGTGGCAATGTGGCACTTCCTCTCTCAGCTGGGAATCCGCGCGGCGATCACCAACCCGACCCCGTTCCCGTCCCGATACGGGTTTCTGCTCGAAGGAACCGAGCGCGCCGACAAGTCGCGGGAAGCGGTGCGACACCTCGAGCGGGCGGACGCGGTGGTGGTACTCGATATCGCCGACCTCGGCCGCCTCGGTCACCTGGGGAGCGTGCTCGAACGCACCAAGGTTCCCGTCGCATGTATCGATCACCACGTGAGCGGCGGTGAACTGCCAGACGGGCCGCGCCTGGTCGATCCAGCCGCTTGTGCAACGGGGGAACTCGTGTATGACTTGGCGCGTGCGGTGAAGTGGAAAATCGGCGAGGAGTCGGCTCGCGCGCTCTATGTCGCGCTCCTCACCGATACCGGGGGATTCCGATTCAGTAACACGTCGCCGCGGACGCTGCAGGTCGCCGCCAACCTGCTGGAACACGGGGTGGAGCCCGAAGAGATCTATCGCCTCGTGTATGCAAATGAGCCGGAGGGCCGTGTGCGCGTCATCGCGGACATTCTCGAAACGCTCGTGGTGGAACCGGCGGGACTCGCCTGGGTCACGGTTCCCCACGGCGCGCTCGAGCGGTATGGGCTGAGCGCGGACGATTTGGAGGGCGTCGTGGAGTTTCCTCGTTCGATTCGCGGCGTGCGTCTCGCTCTCCTGTTCCGTCGGATCGCAAACGGTCGGACCAAGGTGTCGTTTCGGTCGGTTGGGGACGTGGATGTCGCGGAGCTGGCCGCGAAGTTCGGGGGTGGCGGGCACCGGCGTGCCTCCGGCGCCTCGCTGGCGGGAGAACTGGGCGAAGTGCAGGCGAAGGTGTTGCGAGTGGCGCGTGCGGCGCTCAGGTGACGTTCGGTTGCTGGGGTCCAGCACCCCCTCTATCATACACCCACTATGGTTGATCGCTTACAGGGACTCGTTGCCGAGGCGTTGACGAACGTCCGCAATCCACGACACGACAAAGACGTGCTCTCGGCGGGGATGGTTGAGGATCTCGTCGTCGGATCGGATGGAGCCATCTCGCTCAAATTTCTGCTGGGTCGGGAAGATCCAGCTACGCTCGTGCGCGAGGTTCGCCGCGCGCTGCTCGGCGTAGATGGAGTAACGGACGTGAAGATCGACGTTGCCGAACCGGCGGCCGGCGACGCGGGTCCTCAATCCGCGGGTCCCGCGCCGGGTACCCGGCCGGTGCAGCCGCCGGCGCCGGTCGAGATTCAAAACCTGGGCGTGGTGATTGCGGTCTCGTCAGGAAAAGGGGGTGTCGGCAAGTCCACGGTATCGGCAAACCTCGCCGTCCACCTCGCTCGCGCGGGTCACCAGGTCGGGATCATGGACGCCGATATCTACGGGCCCAACATTCCACGCTTGTTTGGGGCCGACGAGAAGCCGGCGGTTCGAGAGGGGAAGATCGTCCCGATCGAGCGGCACGGTGTGAAACTCATTTCGCTTGGGTTTCTCGTCGAACGGGATATGCCGGCTATCTGGCGTGGCCCCATCGTGACCAAGATCATCAATCAGTTTCTGCGGGACGTCGATTGGGGACGGTTGGATTACTTCATCATCGACCTTCCCCCCGGCACTGGCGACGCGCAGTTATCGCTGGCCCAAGCGATTCATCTGCGCGGCGGCATCATCGTGACGACGCCACAAGAGATGGCGGTTGGCGACGCGCTACGCGGAGCGAAGATGTTCGAGAAGGTGGGAGTGCCGGTCCTCGGGATCATCGAGAACATGAGCTACTTCGAGTGTCCACACTGTTCCGAGCGGACCGAGATTTTCTTTGCGGGTGGCGGCGAACGGCTCGCTCGGGAGTTGGACGTCGCGCTACTCGGTCAGGTTCCGCTCCAGGCCGGGATGGCGGATCTCGCGGATCGAGGCCAACCCGTCGTCGTCGCGGAGCCGGAATCGCCTGCCGCCAAAGCGCTGGCGGAAGCGGCGCAGGCCGTCGTGGAGCGCGCCGGCGGTAAGACCGTTTCACTTCCCATCGTGACGGGGTAACGCGCGGTGTCCGGAGCCACGATCGTCACGTTGCTAACGGATTTCGGGTCGCTCGACACCTACGTCGCGGAAGTGAAAGCCGTCATACTCCGGCGGGCGCCGAACGTGCGGCTCGTTGACATTACGCATGAAGTGCCACCCGGAGACGTGCGTCGCGCCCAGTACTTGCTGGCGCGCGCGTGGAAGCAGTTTCCCTCGGGAACGGTGCACCTGGCCGTTGTCGATCCCGGGGTCGGCACGGGGCGCCGGGCGATCGGGGCACGCGCGTACGATCATTTCTTTGTTGCGCCCGATAACGGTCTGCTCAGCCCGCTGCTGGACGACGCGGAAGTGGTGGCCCTACGCGTTCCCGAAGACGCGTCGCCGACGTTTCATGGGCGGGACGTCTTTGCCGCCGCCGTCGCCGAAGTGGCGGTCGGTCAGCCGCTCCACACACTCGGGTCGACCGTTACCGACCCGTGTGAGCTTCCGATGCCCCGTGCATCACGAATGAACGGCCAAATCGTCGGTGAGGTCGTTTCGGTGGATCGGTTTGGCAACCTGATCACCAACATTCCCGGGGAATGGTGTGTGGGTGGGACGGTTTCGGTGGGCGACGTCGCGGTGGGTCCTGTGCGGCGCACGTTTCGCGATGTTCCACCCGGCGCACTCTTGGCGTATGTGGGATCGAGTGGGACCCTCGAAGTGGGTGTGCGAGATGCCTCGGCAACGGCTGCGCTGGGGGCGCAGTCAGGAGCGGCGGTGACCTTCAGCGCGTGAGCGTCCGCCTCAGCGGTCGATCCACACCACGTCTATATCTCCCACGACTGCCTTGATCGATAGTGCGAGCGTTGCGGTTGCTCGCTCGTATCCCTGGGAGACGTACTGTGTCCCGCGTCTGGTGAACCCCGCCTCATCGAAGCTCGCGAGAAGCCGGTCGACGCTGACGGTCACACCTACCTGACGGGGCAACCGAAGCTGCAAGGCGCCAAACGTGAGTTTGACGTCTCCTTCCATCTTCGATCCCGCCATCCACTCACCGGTAAAATCGAGCGTAATGTCTCCCGCCCCGCCACTAAAGGAGATTTTGGCGCAGCGGGCGTTTCCAAGCCCGTCGGCGTGAAATTCGGCTGCACCGGTCTTGATGTCGAACTCGCTGCACTCGATGAGATTTGGCCGATCGAACGAGACGGTGGCATCCGCCGCGCCCGCCTTGATTTCCACGGATCGCACCGACAGCCCACCGAGCTCGATCCGCGCTTCGGCGGCGCCCACGTCCGCACGCAGTTCGATTGGCACCGCTGGTGTGAGAGATAGATCGAGCAGTTGCGGCGTTTTGAACGTGCCGATGTTAGGAAACCCTCCGCGTTTCTCGACGCCCACGCGAAGCCGACGCGACTGATGGTTGTAGCTGGTGATCGCGCGAAACTTCTCTTCCATGTAATGGACCGACGTCCGGTACAACGCGCGACCGGTACCCGGTTGTACGGTGAGCTTTCCGACGCCGAACTGCACGTCGACCTCGAGTGACTGTTCGTCACCAAGGAGTCGAGACGCTGACACGGTGCGAAACGACTGGGCAACGCCCTGTTGTACCACGGCGCCGCCCAAAAGCAGCACGGCGACCGGCACCACCGAACGAGTCAGCATCACGCCCCGCCGCCGCGCCTGGGCAGTCGTTGGATGGCGGGGGTGGAGTCCGGCGTATGATAGAGGTACTGATCGGTCATGACACCGTCGAACCGGCGTACGAACGTCCCGTGCACGCCGGCTCGCGAGATGATCGTAGCGCCGAACCCGGCGGTCACCATCATCCACGTAAACAACACGGCGAACGCGGTGACGATCGCCCCGGCCACGGGGATCCAACCGAACAGGAACGCCGGCGCCCAGACGGCCAAGAGCATTACCAAACCGTAGACCACGTATCGATACGACAGCCATCCTCCGACCGCATGACCCAACGCCATCCGTCTTCGGAGATACGCTTCACCTGCTGAACGGGCCGTCGCCAGGTACCCGCCTACCACAGCGAGCAGGGTCACCACCGCCATCGCAACGGCGGCAAACGGCACCAGCACGATACCGACGACTGTCAACACGAGTCCGAGCATGAACAAGCCCGCAACTGGTATGACCAGCGATTGCGCGAGCACGCCCGCCAAAAACGAGCGCCAAAACGAGCCGCGCACCGTGTCGGCAACGGTTTCCAGCTGTCGCGGCGCCACGAGCACGAGTCCGAACCCAATACCCGCGAGCGCGACGAACGACGCGAGCAGTCCGCCCAACTGTGTCCCGATGTTCCCGATCGTCGGGGCGTCGGTTTGGACGCGCTGGCGTTGTCGTCCGGCGCCGCTCCCGACGTCCGTGATGCTTCGGATCGAACCGTGCACCATGCCGCCACCGCGAATCACTTCTCCGTTCAAGGCGAGCACGTCTCCCTCGACGACGGCGCCGCGTTGCAACAGGACGTCGCCGTCGAGTGCCACCACGTTACCTCTGATGTGACCTTGAACGTCGATGTCGCCGCGCAACACCGCAACATCGTTGTCGATGACCTGACCGCGGGGGATCGAGAAGTCTCCGATGATGAGGTTGGTGGGGCCCAACTCGAATCCCACGTCGTCGAGCCGTTCGCGGAACTGTCCGAGTGGCGCCACCCGCACGACACGCCGGTTGGTGCTGAGTGCCTCGACGCGAATCGGTGGAACCGGCGGGATTGGCACGGCCAGTGGACCTTGCGGCGCTTGCAACGTTCCAAGCGACGAGCCAATGACGCCGAACGCCTCGCGATCTGTTCCCGAGAGGTCGTCGATCGTCCACCCCCGGGCGGCTTCGAGCATCTCGGCAGGATCCAGGCTCCCCGCTTGTGCGACCAACGCCTGCCAGGCACGCTCGACACTTCCGCCCCGCTCGTAGTCGGCAGCACGGTTTCCATCGACCATTACCAGGCCACGTGTCAGCGCGACCGTCAATTCGCTGCCGTCGTCGAACTCGAAGCTGAGCGACGCGCCACGTTCGGAAACCGCGGAGCTGTGCGCCACCACCCGCTTGTCTGACTGAGAAACGCTCTGGGGAACTTGCGCGGATGCAGTGGCGGTTAGGAGCACCCAGCCAATCGCGGCTAGGGCAGTGGGGGTCCGTTTGTCAAAGCGCAACGGCATCTCGCGAGTATCTGGCGGCACCCCGCGGTTGCATCAACCGGTAGAGCGCCCATGTGTTGAACAACATCGCGAGGGAACCCAACGCGGCGATGGCGAGCAGCGCCATGACCGAAACCGCGCCGCCACCGACCGCGGAGTAGAGGGCTCGAATGACGGAAGAACCGAGACCCAACGCGCCGCGCCACACGCCGAGCACCACGCCACCAAACTGCGATCCGAGGAACGCGGACACGTCCGCTCCGTTGGTCACGAGCAATGAAACGACGAGTGTGATGGAGATCACAGATGAGCCGACCAACCCGCGTGCAACCCAACGAGTGCGGCGGGATTCAACTATAGACCGACCCCAGTCCTGCAGCCGCTGCAACCACACCGGGCTGGGCGTTCTGACACGCGCCATGACGCGGTCTTCGAATCCCGGGTGTGGCGAAAACGACCGCATGGTTTGGAACAGCGCGTCGAGCGCTCGGTCGTCTTCGTCAGGGACGTAATTGTCGATCATACCGTTTTCCATTTCGCTACTCACATACGAAAATCGACATCGATAAGTTTCACTCGCGAATCGATTGGAGCATGACCTTGAGTTCGGCGCGCGCGCGGTGGATGTACGTCTTGACCGTACCGAGCGGCAGCTCGAGAATCTCGGCGATCTCGTCATACGGCCGGCCCTCGACTTCGCGCAACACAATGCACGCACGGTATTCCGGCCGAAGCTTGCCGATCGCGCGCTCGATGGCGGAGCCCAATTCCCGGGCTTCGAGTTCTTCGAGCGGTGTCTCGCCCCGGTCCCCAATTTGCAGCGTGGTCGCGCTCACCCGGTCTGGCGTTGTAGCGTCCGGGCCGCCTTCGAGCGAGAGTGTGTCCAGCTCCTTGCGGCGGAGATGGTCGATGGCGGTGTTGTTGGCGATCTTGAAGATCCACGAGGAGAACTTGTACTCCGGGCGATACCGGTCGATCGCGTTCAAGACCTTCACGAAGGTCTCCTGCGCCAGATCCTCGGACAGCTCTCGATCGCGCACCATACGATAGATCAAGCTGAACACCGGGCGCTGGTATCGTCGGATGAGTTCGCGAAACGCACGTTCGTGACCCAACGCGGCCTGCTCGATCACGACTTGATCGGTGGCGGTCGCGAGGTCGAGTGGCGTCGACATTGTTTACACGCTACGCCGGACGACGAGGGCCGGTTTCAGGATGCACCATTGCGGCAACTTCGAGACCGCCAGTACCTTTTGCGCCTATGTCACCCACTGTCGATACGCTCACGTCCGCTGGCCAAGAAGCCGATAAACGGTCATACGTGCGGGACATGTTCTCGTCCATCGCCCCGACGTACGATCGGCTGAACCATCTATTGAGCTTCAACATCGACAAGGGGTGGCGTCGTCGTGCGATCGATCGGTTGGAGTGGGAACGGGCTCCAGGCGGCACCTATCTCGACCTCTGTGCCGGCACGTTCGATTTGGCGGCCGAGCTGGCGCGACGCAAGGGTTTCGGCGGTCGAGTCGTCGGGGCGGACTTTGCCCTGCCAATGCTCGTCCTCGGACGACACAAGGCTCCTCGTCTCGATCCCGTGGCCGCCGATGCCTTGTGGCTACCATTCCCGGCACGACACTTCGAGGGAGGAACCGTTGGCTTTGGCGTGAGGAATCTGGCTGACGTCGATGCCGGAATCGCCGAGGCGGCGCGGGTATTGAAACCTGGAAGTCGTCTCGTCGTGTTGGAGTTCTCGACACCAAAAACGTGGCCGATCCGACCGCTGTACCGGTTCTATTTCCAGCGGGTATTACCGTTCATCGGCCGGCTCATTTCGAAACATAAGACTGCCTACTCTTACCTGCCAGATTCGGTGGACACGTTCGTGGAGCCCGACGAATTCGAACGGCTCATGCGCGATCGCGGGTTCCGGGACGTCGCGAGCGAGAGACTCACCCTGGGTATTGCGAGGCTCTATTGGGGAACGCGGGCGTGACGGCGGCCAACAGCCTCCGGGAGTTTGTTGCCCAACTCGAAGCCGCCGGTGAGCTGACTCGGGTCACCCACCCCGTATCGGTCGTGCGAGAGATCAGCGAGATCGCCGACCGGTGCATGAAGAGCCCCGGAGGCGGCCCGGCGCTGTTGTTCGAGCGGCCCCTGCTGCAGGATCGAACCGAGAGCGAGGTCCCGGTCGGAATCAATCTCCTCGGATCTACCCGACGCATGTGCATGGCCTTGGGCGTCGAGGACCTGAACGAGATCGGCAACCGAATCGCCGAGTTGGTGACCATGAAGGTGCCCCAGGGCTGGCGGGACAAGCTGGCCATGCTGCCCAAGGTCGCCGAGCTGGCTAAGTATCCTCCCAGGACGGTTTCGGGTCGGGCGCCATGCCAACAAGTGGTGCTGAACGGGGACGACGTCGATCTCGAGCGTTTGCCCATCATCACGTGTTGGCCCGGTGATG
The DNA here is from genome assembly GCA_041604955.1 of Gemmatimonadales bacterium. GTDB lineage: Bacteria > Gemmatimonadota > Gemmatimonadetes > Gemmatimonadales > GWC2-71-9 > JBFHWR01. Next base: position 28,106 of record JBFIZG010000002.1, read on the forward strand.
GGGGTCCCTACATCACGCTCCCGCAGGTCGTCACCCGTGACCCGAAGACCGGCGTCCGGAACGTTGGGATGTATCGGGTTCAGGTCCTGGGTCGAAGGCTTCTGGCCATGCACTGGCAACGGCACAAAGTGGGGGCAGCCCATTGGCGTGAAATGGCCGAACGGGGCGAACGCATGCCGGTGGCCATAGCGCTGGGCGGGGATCCGGCGTCGATCTACTCGGCGTCCGCACCCCTCCCGCCCAATATCGATGAATACCTGTTTGCCGGGTTCCTGAGGCGGAAGCCCGTCAAACTGGCCAAAGCGCTGACGAGCGATCTCTCGGTGCCCGCCGAGGCCGACATGATCATCGAAGGCTACATCGATCCGGCAGAACCGCTGGTGACCGAGGGGCCGTTTGGGGACCACACGGGGTTCTACTCCCTGGCGGATGAGTATCCCGCGGTCCGGGTCACGTCGGTGACGATGCGTAGCCAGCCGCTCTACCCGACGACCATCGTTGGGCGTCCGCCGATGGAGGATTACTACCTGGGGCACGCGACCGAGCGAATATTCCTCCCCCTGCTCAAGATGACGATTCCGGAAGTCGTCGATTATCACATGCCGGCCGTGGGCATCTTCCACAACCTGGTCTTCGTGAGCATCGACAAGCAGTTCCCAGGGCAGGCGTGGAAGGTGATCAACGGGCTCTGGGGAATCGGTCTGCTGTCCCTGGCCAAGGTCGTCGTCGTCGTGGACAAGGACGTGAACGTGCGGGATCCCGACGAGGCATGGTGGGTGACGTTGAACCACATCGATCCGGAACGCGACATCCGCTTCAGCATGGGGCCCATCGACGTCCTGGATCATGCCTCACGCGCGTTCACCTACGGATCCAAGATGGGGATCGACGCCACGACCAAGTGGAAGGAGGAGGGGTTCGAGCGGGATTGGCCCACCCGGATCGAGATGGACGATGAGACCCGCGCTCGGGTCGATGCCATGTGGGAGCAGTTGGGTATCCAGCTCCCGGAGGTCCCATGACGGTCCGGGCCAGGGAGGGGCAGACCGTTGGGGGGAACTCCCTACTGGCCCGGTACGTCGACTTCGTAAGACTCCCACACACCGTGTTCGCGCTCCCGTTCGCCTTTTTGGGCGTGGTGTACGCATCACGGTCCGCCGCCGTCACGCTGCGACAGACCCTCCTGGTGCTCGGAGCGTTCACGGCGGCTCGCTTCGCCGCCATGGGATTCAACCGGATCGTCGACCGGACCTTCGACGGCTTGAACCCCCGAACCGAGCGCAGGGAGCTTCCCAGCGGCCGCCTCACGCTCGCCCAGGCGGTCGGGTCGGTGGTTGTCGCGTCGGTGGCCTTCATCATTTGCGCCGGCCTGTTGAATCCCCTCTGTCTGCTCCTGAGTCCAGTGGCACTGGCGTGGATTCTCGCCTACAGCTACACGAAGAGGTTCACCCACTGGTCTCATTTTTGGTTGGGCGGAGCACTGGCGATCGCGCCGGTCGGTGGGTACCTGGCCATCACCGGAACCTGGAGCACACCGTGGTGGCCGCTCGTCGCTCTGGCGGTTGCGGTGGTGATGTGGGTGGCCGGATTCGACATCTTCTACGCCTTGCAGGATGAGGGATTCGATCGGGATCATGCGCTGAAGAGCGCTGTGGTGCTCCTGGGAAAATCGCGGAGCATTCTACTTGCTAAGTCGATACATGGATTGATGTTAGTAGGGCTGCTCCTGTTTGGCGTCGGGGCCGATCTCGGGGTCCTGTACTTCGCTGGCCTGGTGGTGGCGGCCGGCATCTTGGCGTGGGAGCACCAGCTCGTGCGGCCCCAGGATCTCACGCGGCTAGACGCCGCGTTCTTTCAAATGAACGGGATCATTGCGGTCGTCGTGTTCGCGGCCGCGTTGGCGGACCGGCTGCTGTGAGCAGGCGAAAGGACCCGGAACAGGGTGGCCCCCCATGGGTCATGGCCATCACCGGAGCATCGGGTGCTCCGTACGCGGTGCGACTGCTCGAGGTTCTGGCCCGCAATCGCGTTCCGCTCCAATTGATCGTTTCCCGGCACGGTTGGCGGTTGCTCGAGACCGAGATGGACATCGGAGACGAAGCGGCGCTCCGGGCTCGGACGGGCGGCGATTGGACGGCCGTCGAAGTGTGTGACGACCAGGATCGCGGCGCCAAGCCGGCCTCCGGGTCGGCCCGGAGCCGCGGCATGGTCGTCTGTCCCTGCTCCATGGGTACGGTGTCAGCGATCGCTCACGGAACCAGCCGGTCGCTCGTCGAGCGCGTTGGCGACGTCGCGCTGAAGGAGCGCCGGCCGCTGCTCCTGGTGACCCGCGAGACGCCGTTCTCACTAGTGCATTTGAGAAACCTGACCGCCCTGACCGAGGCCGGGGCGACCGTCTTCCCCGCTGCTCCCGGGTTTTACCACCGGCCGGGCTCGGTGCAGGACCTCGTCGACTTCGTCGTCCAGCGAGTGCTCGACCACATGGACGTGCCGGCGTCCCTGGTGAGTCGATGGGAGGGAGAACGCTGAGTTGCGGCTGGGAGTCATCGCCGACACACATGGAACATTGGTCCCCGAGGTCTTTGAGGCGTTCGCCGAAGTGGACCATATTCTTCACGGCGGCGATGTCGGATCGCCCGAG
>JBFIZG010000003.1:0-28414 GCA_041604955.1 Gemmatimonadales bacterium
CGAAGTACGCGACGGCCGACAGCGAGTACAGGTCGGCCCGCAGGTCGACGGGTTCGCCCAGCAGCTGCTCCGGGGCGGCGTATTCGGGCGTTCCGGACTGGGAGGTGGCGCCGCCAAACGCGTCTGTCTGCAGCGCGAGCGCCAGACCGAAATCGGCGATCGATGCGTCACCGGTCTGCTCATGCAACAGAATGTTTTCGGGCTTGAGATCTCGGTGGACGAGGCCGAGGTCGTGAGCATATTCGAGGGCCTCGAGTGCTTCGCTCAAAAACCGGGTCACGCGTTCGAGCGACATGGGCCCCTCGCTCCGGACGACGTCGCCAAGACTCCCTCCCGGAACGTACTCCATGGTGTACCACAGCAGTCCTGCCCGTCCGCCAAAGTCGTACGTGTTGACGATGTGCGAATGCATGAGGCGTCCGGCCACTTGGGCTTCGCGATGGAACCGTTCCACCACCTCGGGGTCAGCGGTCAAGTACGGGTGAAGGACCTTGAGCGCGACCTCCCGCTCGAGTGCGAGGTCGCGAACGCGGTACACGCGCCCATAGCCTCCCGACCCGAGCTCCAACAGCAACTCGTAGTCGTCACCCAACGCGCGACGAAGCCGCTGTTCCCAGCCGCGTGAGTCTTCCCCCGGAGCGCCGAGCGGCGGAGCGACGGGGATATAGGTTTCGAAATCTCCCAAGTGCGAGAGGAGGTCGTCTCGCATTTCAGCCGCGCTCAAGAAACGGTCCAACGGCGAGGCCTCGAGCGCCCGGATGATGATGCGCTGGAGTACCTGAGGACAGGCGGCGCGGATCGCCTGGGGCGGGATGATGTTGTCGGGATCGAGCGCCGGTTCCACACCGGTCACCGCGTAGTACAAGATTGCGCCGGCCGTGTAGATGTCGCTTGCCGCGTCGCCGCGGCTTCTGTCTCGGATCTCGGGAGCGAGAAACGGAAGACACGGTTCGTCCCAGTCGTCGAGGATGACGTTCAAGCACGAGCTTGCGAACCGGAGATCGATCACGTAGATCCGGCCGGTGGCCTCGAGCATGAGACTGGTCGGCACGATGTACCGCGCCGTGATCCCGTTGGAATGGACGTACTCGAGCAAGCCGCTCAACTCCCGGGCAAGCCGGAGCACGTCGGGAATCGGGCGCGGCCCTCGGCCGACCGCTTCCTCGAGGCTCTCACCCTCTATCCACTTGACGACCCGATACATCATGGAGTTCCGGTATCCGGCCGTGTAGATCGGCCGGAGATTCGCGTGATCCAGGGAGGCGTACAACTCGGTTTCCCGCTCGAACCACCGCCGACTTCGTGAGTCCGGTTGATAGTGGACGCGAAGCGCTTCGATACGCTTGAGCACCTTGTCCCGAACGACAAACAGGGCGCGTTCGTGGGAGGCCGCGACGAGCCGCCGAATCTCGAACAGATCCGCAAAGACGCGTTCCACGTGTGCGAACAGCTCAGCGGCGTTGACGTCCGGTGCAATCAGCGGTGCCGGCGATCGGTTCGGTTTGGCGGCAGGAGTCTTGGTCGTCATGGACGTTGTAAGATACGAGTCGGAGAGGTACTCCGCTCCTTTCTGTCCCCAGCGTCCGTGCCGCGTGTCGCGGGATCCAGTGCGTCCCTGGTGCCGTCGCCTAGCAGGTTCGATCCGACCACTGCGAGCACCACGGCGAGGCCTGGAAACACGGCGATCCACGGTGCGTGCACCAGCGCCTCCCGGCCGCCGGCGATCATGTTTCCCCAGGATGGCGCAGGTGGTGGCACGCCGAGGCCGAGAAACGACAGCCCAGCCTCCAGCATGATCGCGTTACCAACCCCCAGCGCCGCCGCCACGATCACGGGCGTGAGCGCGTTCGGCACGAGGTGACGGAACGTGAGCCGCCAGCTTCCCACGCCGGCAGCATGAGCCGCCTCAACGTAGGCGTGGCTCAGAATGCCCTTGACCTCGGCCCGCATGAGCCGCGCAATACTCATCCACCCGGTCAATCCCAGAACCAACACGACCAACACGAGGCTGGGCTCCCACAGGGTCACGAGTACGAGCAGCAGAACGAGCCGGGGCATGGCCAGAACGGCGTCGGTCAGAGCCATGAGCACCCGTTCGACCACTCCCCCGGCCACGGCGGCTCCGATTCCGATCAGTGCGCCCAGCAAGACCGATACGGACACGGACAACACGCCGACCAGCATCGAGATGCGGGCGCCGTAGACGACGCGGGCGAACAGATCGCGGCCAAAGCGGTCTGTCCCGAGCCAGTGCACCCCACCGTCGGGTCCGACGGTCAGGGGTGAGAGAAATCGTGTCACCAACACGTTTCCTTGGGCGTTTGGATCGAAGGACGTGATCCAAGGCGCGAGCAAAGCGACGGCACAGAGCAGACCGAGAATGACCGCACCGCCAACGGCGCGACCGTCACGGGAGAGGGACCACAGCACGTCAGCCCGCCTCATCGCGGAAACGCGGGTCGGCGACGGCGTAGAGCACGTCGGCGAGTATATTGCCGATCACGACGAGAGCCGCAAAGATCGCGGAAGTGGCCATGACGATCGGGTAGTCACGCGCTCCGACCGCATCGACCATGACGCGGCCCATGCCCGGCCACGCGAAGATCACTTCGACGAATACCGTGCCGGAAAAGAGCGCCGGAAGCGAAAGCCCAAGTAATGTCACGACAGGAATCAGCGAGTTCCGCAGCACGTGATGCGTATGGACCCGCGTCCGGGAAAGGCCTTTCGCCGTCGCCGTTCGCACGAAGGGACGCGCACGCACGTCCAGCACCGCTCCGCGAACGTACCGCGCGGTGCCGGCGACGCCGATCAGCCCGAGGGTCAACAACGGCAGCACGAGATGACGAGCACGGTCGACCAGACGTGTCCAGACATCCAGCAAGTCCGCATCGAGCGAAGCGACGCCAAACGCGGGCAAGCGCAGCCAGAATGGCCAGCCCCATCGCGCCGCACCATAGGAAAACACCAGCACGAGCATCATGGCGAGCCAATAGGCCGGCATGCCGTATACGACGAGGGAAGAGACCGTCAGTCCGGTGTCGAGGACGGTCCGACGGCGGATCGCCTGTACCGCTCCGATGAGAATCCCGCCAAGATACGTGATGAGCAGCGACGCACCCGACAGCAGCACGGTGTGGGGCAGGGCGTCGCGGATGATGGTCGTGACTGGTTGCTGTTGCACCAAGCTCGTTCCCCAGTCACCTCGGGCAAAACCGACGAGCCAGGTGCCGTACCGAACGACCAGCGAACGGTCCAACCCCAACAAACGCCGCGCCGTCTCCCGCTCCGCCTCACCGGCGCCGGGAGCGACCCAAAACCGGGCCGGGTCACCCGGCGCGAGATTGATCAGCACGAACGTGAGTGAGACGACGACGAAAACGACGCCGATCCCCAGCGCCGCCCGTCGCACGAGCCTTTGCAGCATCCGCTACAGTCGCGACCGCATGCCGCGCGCGTCAAGGGTTGGAACCGTCGCGCTGCTCGTCCTGGTGATGGCGTTCTGTCTCGGATGTCCGGGTCAGAGCGCCGGACGTCGGGGCACGACGGTCCTCTACGCGTCTGGAGCGGATTTGCAGTCGATCAACCCGCTGCTTGCTGTGCATCCACTTGCCAAGGCCGTCCAGAAGCACATCCTGCTCATGACGCTCGCGTCGTACGATACGGCGTTTCGTGTGGTGCCGCGTCTGGCCGCCTGGGAGTGGAACGAGCGCCGGGACGCCATGCTGTTCAGCATGAGGCGAGACGTGTTTTGGCATGACGGCGTGCAAACCACGGCGCGCGACGTCGTGTTCACGCTGGACATGGCACGAAACACCAACGTTGGGTATCCGCGCATTCGCGACTTGACGGGCATCCGTGATGTCGTATCAGTTGATTCGTTCTCGGTGCGTGTGACGTTTTCACGTCGGCAGCCGACCTTCCCCGACGTGTTCACAGATCTCGCCATTCTGCCGGCGCATCATTTCGACGGGATCGCGCCGGCGGGGATCCGTTCGGCGCCGTTCAATCGCACGCCGGTTGGAAACGGTCCGTTTCGTTTCGTCGAGCACCGGACCAATCAACGCTGGGTCTTCGAACGGTCCGACGTGTTGCCTCGTCCCCTCGGCCGTCCCATGGTGGATCGCTTCATCGTCGTGATCGTCGACGAAGCCACGACCAAGCTCGCCGCTCTCACATCGGGCGAACTCGATTTTGCCGGGATCAGCCCGGCCCATGCTTCGTTTGTGAGAGCCGATACACGACTCCACGTCATCGACTACCCCATTCAGTTCGTCTACGCGCTCGTTTGGAACGTGCGGAGGCGGCCGTTTGACGATGTCCGGGTGCGGCAGGCGTTGACCATGGCGCTCGACAGGCCGCTCCTGGTTGACGCATTCTTGTACGGGTTCGGAACGACGGCCGATGGTCCCGTTTCCCCCAATCACCCCTGGTATCTCCCGCTCGAGCCCACGCGAGTCGATCGGAATCGGGCCGCCAGCATCTTGGACGAAGCCGGCATGACGCCCGACCAAGACGGCGTTCGTCTTCGCATTGATCTCTTGACCGTTCAGGGTGATGCTGCCCTCGAGCAAATGGTACAAGCCCAGCTGGCGGCGATCGGCGTAGAGGTCCGAATCCGCCAGCTCGAGCTCTCGACGTTTCTCGCGCGAGCGCAGTCGGCCGACCGCGACTTCGATGTCCTCGCCCTCGGGATCCCAGGGGATTTTTCTTTAGGGTACATTCAGGCCATGTTCGACGGAACTGACCCAGGTCCGCTGGCCTACCCAGGGTTTCGCGACGCCCGACTCGACGGTGCATTTCGGCGCATCCGGGGCGCCGAAACAGCAGAGGCGCTGCGGCGCGGGTGGCACGACGTCCAGCGTCTCTTGGCCGAGACGCATCCCACGACGTGGCTGTATCACGCGCGGGGACTCCAAGGGGCCTCCAGGCGAATCGTCAATACACAGATCGACCTGCGAGGCGAGTTGGCCACCATCGCCGATTGGCGGTTCGTGGACGAGGAAACCGAACGATGACTATCGTGACCCGGGCACCCACCCGCATCGACTTCGCCGGTGGGTGGACCGATGTCCCCGAGTTCGCGAACAGGGAGGGCGGCATCGTCGTGAACGCGGCGATCACGCTGTACGCGCACGTCGAGCTGATGTTTGGAGGAAACAAGATCAAGCTGGCTGCCGAGGACTTGGACGAGCGGGAAACCGTGCAGTCCTCGGACCGGTTGACGTACGACGGCCCGCTCCTGCTCCACAAGGCTGCGCTCAACATGTTGCCCGTGACCGGCGGGATCGAGTTGATCTCGCGATCCGACGCGCCGCTTGGATCCGGGCTGGGAGGGTCGGGCGCCCTGGATGTTGCGCTGCTCGCCGCGCTCGCCCGCGCGCGGCTGGAGGACTACGACGGTTCGGACCTTGCGGAACTGGCGTACGAGTTGGAGGCCCGGGAATTGGGGCTCCAAGGCGGACGTCAGGATCAATATGCCGCGGCGTTGGGGGGGGTGAACCGGCTTGAGTTTGCCGACGGCAGCGTCCGGGTGCAGTCGCTCGAGGTGAGCCCCGAGATGCTGCGAGAGTTTCACCGTGTCGTGGTGCTCGTGTACACCGGGCAGACGCACTTCTCCTCGCAGACGCACGAGCGTGTGTGGAACGCCTACCGAGCGGCAGACTCGGACGTGACCGATGCGCTCCGCGCGATTCGAGACGTCGCCGGCGCATGCAGTGCGTCACTGGAAGCGGGCGACTGGAAGCGGTCGGCGGAGCTGGTCGATGAGAACTGGCGCCAGCAACAACGGCTCGATGTCACGATTTCGACTTCGAAGACTCGGAACATCGAGCAGGGAGTGCGCGCTGCGGGGGCGTGGGGGTTGAAGGCGACCGGGGCCGGCGCCGGCGGGTGTTTGGCAATTCTCACCGATCCGACAACACGGGACCACGTCGAGCAGGCGGCGCGGGCATGTGGTGGTCAGATCCTGGCGTTCGAGTTCTGTAGTGGCGGTGTCGAGGTGGTGGAGCCGGAGGATGCCGCTCGTCACTCCTGAGGAGCTTGGTGCACGTCGGAGCCAGGTTGCGCAATCGAGCGTGCTGACACGCCTTGCCGATCGACTCGGCACGCTGGCGCGCCCGGTCGATCGGGGGGATGTGTACTTACCCGATCAGAAAGCCCTGTTGTCTCGAGACGGCGGGGTGTGCGCACGCGACGGGTCCCGACTCGTCTTCGACCCGCTGCGTCCGAACCATCACCGGTGCCCGCGGTGCAACCTCGTTCACCAGGGGGAGCGCCATCACCGGGCGTGGATTTGGCGGTACCACCTTTGGCTCTCCGAGCGCGCGATTCATCTCGCACTGCTCGGGGGTCTTACCGGGAATCTGCGGTACGCGGCACGCGCCCGAGAGATTCTGGATTGTTATGCGGGGCGGTACCGCTCGTATCCCAACAGCGACAACGTGCTGGGCCCAACGCGGTTGTTCTTCTCGACCTACCTCGAGTCCATCTGGCTGATCCAAATCGTGACGGCGGCCTGGTTGCTGAACGGAGCGCGACCCGGCGCTGCAGGGGGATCGTGGGCCAACGTGGACAACATGGTCCGGGAGTCGGTTGCGCTGGTGGGGTCGTTCAACGAAGCCTGGTCGAACCGCCAGGTGTGGAACAACACGGCGCTCATCGCGGCCGGGCGCTGGCTCGGAGACGATAGCTTGGTTGCGAACGGGTTTGATGCGCGTTTTGGCGTGCGCGCCCAACTCACGAGCCGCGTGAGCGAGGAAGGGCTCTGGTACGAAGGGGAGAACTACCATTTCTTCGCCCTTCGGGGATTCGCGCTGGCCGCCGCGTTTCTCCGATCCATGGGAATCGATCTGTACGGCGACGACGGGCCACGCGGCGTACTCACCGAGATGTTCGCGGCGCCGCTCAAGACCTTGCTGCCGGACCTGACCCTTCCAGCGCGCGCCGACTCGCCCTACGGCGTGTCGCTGCTCCAGCCGCGGTTTGCCGAACTTTGGGAACTCGGGTGGGCGCGGACACACGACGAGCGGCTTGGAGGCATATTGTGCGAGTTGTACGACACGGACGCCCCGGAGGGCGAAGACACGGGCTTCAGCGAGCTTGCAGAACAGGAACAGAACCGGAGACCGCAGAAGCTTTCCCGCGATCGTTTGGGGTGGAAGGCGCTGCTCTGCATGTCGGTCGAACCGCCCCATGGCGGGGATAACGCGTGGCGGCGCGCGTCACGCCTGCTTCCCAACACCGGTCTTGCCGTCCTGCGTACGACGCCCGAGCGATACGTGAGTCTCGAATGCGGCGGTGACATGGAAAGGGGCGGTCACGGACACCCCGATCTCTTGCATCTCACGGTGGTTTGGGGGAGACCGGTCCTCGCGGACTTTGGGACCGGGTCGTACGTATCTCCTTCGCTCCATTGGTACCGTTCGCCGCTGGCCCACAACGCGCCGGCGAGTGTTGCGGCGGGACAGGTCGAACGGTTGGGAGCATGCGTCGCGATCGATTCCGATGCCGATTGGGCATGGTGCCGTGTGGTGGCGGACGATCTTTTCGGGGACGGTACGGAAGCCGTTCGGAGTGTCGTTGTGGGACCGACCTATGTCGTCGATATCGTCGAGGTTCGCGCGGACTCGTCTACGGAAATCGAGCTACCAATTCATCCGGTTGATGGCGTCGATATCGAACTAGACGGGGCGCGGGCCGTAACGCAGTTTGCCGGCTACGGAGTCCCGTCTGAAGTTTTCGGGCCGGCGCGAGAGGTAACGTCGTCGGGCGGCATGTCCTTTGCGAATAAGTGGTTCAAAATGCATCTCGCTCCGCGGCCGGACGAGCGTGTCTTGCTCGTTGAAGCGCCGGGTCCCCCGAGTCCCGATTTTGCCGATGGACTCCCGACACCGTTCGTGCTGAGGCGTGCGTCTGGATCGGGACAGTGGGTGCAGTGCTACACCTCCGTGTCGGTGCCCGTCGAGCGGATCGAGATCAAGGGCGGTGACGTATTCGTGGTCTACGAGGACGCCAGTCGGGACCGCATTCGGGTGCGGCCGCGTGCGTGCTCGATCGCAGTCGCGGGTGGCGACACCCGTCGAATGAGCGGAGCCCGTGCGCGGCCACCGGAAAAACCCCGGACCGTACCCCGCCCTCGACGCATTTGGTGTCCGGTGCTCGAGCGCATTCCCACGGCGGCGACCTGGCGCGACGTCGTGCCGTCGGCGGCCGTAATGGAATTGGGGCCAGGGCACTATCGTCGGTCCGAGACTCCGCACGGCGCACGAGGCCGGTTTGACGCGCTGGTTGCGGTTGCGACCCACGGATCCGACTTCTGGTTCATCGTCGACGTCGCGAAACCCTCGTTGGCGTTTCGATCCGCGAGCGCTCCGGATCCTCGGCTCGACAATGAAATGCCGGACATTCATTCAGATGGCGTGCAATGCTACATCGACTGGCGAGGATGGACCGGGTTCGTGCTGGTTCCCGATCCTACTTCTCATCGTGTGCGCATCACGCCAGTGGATGGCGCGCGCGGGGACCCAACCACGATCGAGGCCGACTGGTGTCGGACAGAGCGCGGATACACGTTGGTTTCACGGGTCGCGCTCGACCGCGTGCTCGAGCCGGGAGAGACGGTGTTCGTGAACGTCGTCGTCAACGAGTATTACGCCGACCGCCAACGTCGGTCCGGCCAGCTCGCGCTGAGTGGCGGGGGCTGGGTGTACCTTCGCGGCGATCGTGAAGATCCGCGCAGCGCGCTCTTGGCGGTGGTCCAGTGAGCCTCGTGGTGGTGCTCCACCAAACACAAGATCTCGTGAACGTCGCCGGTGTGGTCCGTTCGATGAAGAATTTCGGATTGGAGCAGCTTCGGTTGGTCTCGCCTGAGGAGTTTGATCCGCGCCGCATCGAAGGCATTGCGCACGGAACCCGTGATCTCATCGAGCGGATCGAGTTGTTCGACGCGCTCGATGCCGCGTTGGCAGATCGGACGTACGTCGCCGGAATGTCCGCGCGACAGCGAGCGGCGAAGCGGAACGTCCGCCGTCCCGCTGAATCGGCCCGGGAGATCTGGGACGCCGCGGAAACCGGAGAGGCGGCGATCGTGTTGGGACCGGAAGATCGCGGACTCACGAACGAAGCGCTCGATCGGTGCCATCGTGTCGTGACGATTCCCACGAGCGATCACGCCGCACTCAATCTCGCTCACGCGTTCACGGTGATTGCCTACGAGCTGTTTCGCCTGCGAGGTGACCCCGGGTACAAGGCGCCCCGTCGAGGGACCCAACCGCCGGCGACACGCGCACAGCTGGAGCGCATGTTCGCGAGCGCCGAAGAAGCGCTCAGCAGCATCGAGTTTTTCAAGACGCGAAACCCCGATGCCGTGATGCGGGCAGTGCGGGAGGTCGTGCACCGGTCGCCGGTGGATGCCCGTGAAGCGAATCTGCTTCGTGCCATGTGCATCGAAGTGGTCCGGTACCTCGAGCGCACCAGGCCACAGTGACCATTCCGGGTTTCAGCTCTACGGGAAGCAAGCGCCCCGACGCGATGTTCGGACGGTACCCCGGCCCGGAGAGAATCACCCGGGCTGCAGGGTGCGCGGTATGGGATGTAGCGGGCCGGGAGTATCTCGACACCACCATGGCGCTGGGCGCGGTGGGGTTGGGTTACGCGCACCCACGGGTTACGGCCGCGGCGGAGGCGGCGGTGCGGCACGGCACCGTGGGCCCTCTGCCCCCAGCGCTCGAACGAGAAGTGGCCGCACGGGTAGCTGCGGTGGTCCCCGGGGGTGAGGCGGTACGGTTTTTCAAGAGCGGGGCAGAGGCGGTGCAAGCTGCGGTCCGAACGGCTCGCGTGTTTACCGGACGTGAGCGCGTCATCCACTGTGGTTATCATGGCTGGCTCGATTGGTGCCAGAACGTCGCTGGTGTGCCGGCCGCCATCTCCGATCTCCGTCGTGAGGTACGTTTCAACGACCGCGAGGATTTGAAGAACACCGTCGATGCGTTCGGACCTGTCGCCGCTGTCGTGATTGAACCGGTGATCGATACGTGGCCGGATCCCGACTGGCTGACGGACGCGCGCAATCTCGCGAGTCGGACGGGTGCCGTGCTCGTCTTCGACGAGATCAAAACGGGTTTCAGGATCGCGCTGGGCGGGGCCGCCGAACGGTTCGGGGTCGTGCCGGACTTGGCCGTGTACGGGAAAGCGATGGGAAACGGGTTCCCGATCGCCGCGTTGGTCGGATCGGCTCCCGTGATGGAAGCGGTGACACGCACATGGATATCTTCGACGTTGGCCACGGAATCCGTGAGCTTGGCGGCGGCCGCGGCGGTACTCGACGTATACGATACCGAAAACGTGGTGGGGCACCTCGAGACCATTGGAACCCGATTCCTAACAGGGCTCACTGGATTGAAACGGGCGCACGACGCAATCGTTGCCGGCGTTCGCGGCATTCCCCAGATGTGTTATCTGGAGTTTCACGACGACCAGGCCGGAGCACTGCTCGCGTCCACGGCGGCTGCGAACGGTGTGTTGTTCAAACGGAACGCGTACAACTTCGTTTCGCTCGCCCACACGCCCTCGATCGTCGAGACGATTCTCGAGCGACTCGACAACGCGCTGAGCGCGATGGAGGGCGCATGCTGATCGACGTCCACGCGCACTTTCATACCAGCCGTTCGCCCCGGGCCGACTGGCGCCGCGTGAACGAGAGCCGCATCCGCGCCGGCGAAAAGATCGGGATCACCGCCCACGTCGCGTCGATCCTCGGCACCTGGGGGGCGACGTCACCGACCTATTTCCCGTCGCCAGGAGACGCCAGCGACGCCAACGCGGCGATGTTGGCGCTGTGCCGGGAATACGACGGATTGGTGTTTGGGTACTGCGTGGTCAATCCCAACTACGGACAGCACGCGCTCGACGAGATCGACCGACGGGTGGACCAGGGCATGATCGGTGTCAAGCTCGCCGCCAGCCGGCGCGCCAGCGACCCGTTGCTCGATCCAGTCGTATCGCTGGCGGCGGAGCGTGGAGTACCAGTTCTCCATCACGTGTGGCAACGGCGACGACGCGACTGGCCGGGACAAGAAGCGTCCGACGCGTCGGAGCTAGCGGAACTGGCCGCGCGTCATCCAAATGCCAGGTTGATCCTCGCGCATCTGGGCGGAGGGGGCGATTGGGGACACACGTTGCGTGTCGTCGAAGACGTACCCAACATCTTCGTGGATCTGTCGGGCAGCGGTGTCGATCCCGATATGCTCCACGCCGCTGTGAACCGCGTGGGATGCATGAGGTTGCTCTGGGGAGCCGATATCACGCTCGACACCGGCTGGGCGAAACTTCGCTACCTGAACAACGTGGTGTCCGCGGCGGAACTTCGCCAAATCGCCTATCTGAACGCAGCCAGTGTGTTTCCACCCGGAGTGTTCGGTGTCTCGGACTGACGTCGCCGCATTCGTCGGCCCCTATCCGTTTCGAGCGCTTCCCCATGGTGGCATCGATTGGCTCCTGAAGCAGTTGGACCGCATTCAGATGGAGCAAGCGTGGGTCGGGTACCTTGGGAATTTCTTGCACGGTGATCCCGCTCCCGGTAACGCCGAGCTGATACGCGTGCTCGCGAGCTACCGCGACCGTTTGTTACCGATTCCAACCGTCGATCCCAGTCTGCCGGCGTTTCGCGCCGAGATCCAACACGCCGTCGACGTCGGCGCTCCCGGTATTCGCGTGTACCCGATGCACGTGGGTGTCGAGCCGTCGGGATCCGAAATGCGGGAGCTGACGTTGATGGCGGCGGAAGCACAACTCGCTCTCGTCCTGACGGTCCGGTTCGAGGATGCCCGACAACGGCATCCGCTCGACGTGGCCGCGGACCTCCCACCGTCTGCCGTCCGCGGACTGGCGCGGCTTCCCGCGGTCCGGATGATCGTGACGCACGCCGACCGTTCCTTCATCGAAGAAGTGCACTTCGGATTGACCCCGGAGGAGTCCGAACGGGTACTGTGGGACGTGTCATGCGTCTGGGGTCCACCGGAGGATCATCTCGCGCTCCTGCTAAACACGGTGGGCGTTGCCCGGTTCACGTTTGGCACGGGTATGCCGCTCAGGATACCCGATGCCACGATTGCGAAACTCGATCTGCTGGATCTCGCAGCCGATCAACGTGCCCAGATTCTGTCGCTGAACTTGGAGCGCCAGTGGGGTCGCACCACATGACCGATCTGGCGACACGACTTCGGGGCAGTGTCATCCCGGCGGTACCCGTGCCTTTCGGTGCGGAAGGCAGGATCGACGAACAACTCCAGCGCGATTATGCCCGGTGGATGGCGCACCAGACGGTCGGAGCGGTGGCGATCTGGGCGCACACGGGGCGCGGGATGTGGCTGGACTCAGAGCAACGCCGGACGGTCCTCGACTGCTGGCGTTCTGCTCTCGGCGAAATTCCGATCGTCTGCGGCGTGGGTGTTCCTGCCGATGCCAGTCTCCCCAATGATCCGGGGAGCCGCGCGGCGCGGGCCATCGAACTCACGATCGAGATGACCAGGTCCGCCAAGAATGGGGGCGCCTCCGCCGTGCTCGTGCATCCGCCCGCGGCGCTCCGGAACCTGCCAGATGTCGAGTCGTATGTGGTGGAGTTGCATGCGGCCGTGGCGGCCGTCGGTCTCCCGGTTTTCGCATTCTACCTGTATGAGGCGGCGGGCGGGATCTCGTACTCCCCCAACGTGGTCGAGCGTCTCTTGCAGTTGGATGGCGTGATCGGAATTAAGCTGGCCACCCTCGATAGCGTGATGACGTTTCAAGATGTCGCCGCGGTCGTGCGGCAGGCCGGTGACGCGCTCTTGGTCACCGGCGAAGATCGGTTTTTGGGGTATTCGTTGATGATGGGAGCAGATGCCGCGTTGGTCGGTGTGGCAGCCGCGTGTACCGACCGGATCGTGGCCCTCGTCCACGCGTGGGTGACCGGTGATCTCCAGGGGTTCGCACGGTTCTCGAATGCGGTCGACCTGTTCGCACGGGCGACGTTCGTGTCCCCGATGGAAGGGTACGTGCAGCGCATGCTCTGGGCGCTGGAAGCCGACGGCGTCATTGGCTCTACGACAGACGACCCGTTTGGCCCCGACCTCCCGCAGGGAGAGCGGGAGGCCGTGACCTGGGCCGTCAGAGGGCTCCGGTCGGCGTGAACCTGCTACCGGCCGAACCGGTCGTATCGTCCGCGTGGCGTCAACGACTCGACCGCCTCCGCGACAGTACTCGTTCGAGTCCCCCGACGGATTTGGCGGCCGTGGTGCGCGACGAGCTGCGCATCGATCTGACGGCACGGTACGCTGGGATCACCATTCCCCATCCGTTTGGCAAAGGATCGGGCCAACTCTCCCACACGGTGCGGCAGGTCGAAGCCGATGTAGAAGCGGGTGTGGCCTTCGTCGTATTGAAGACGGTGATTGCCGAAGACTCAGCCGGCCGTCGAAGCATGGGCGAGTGGGCGACCGACGTGAAACAGATGAAAGTCGAGCGCGTTTCGTCTGCAAGCGGAAGGGAAGGGTGGACCGTGACGTGGAAGGGCCGGGGGTGGAGCGGAGTGCTCGCGGAGTATTTGGATTTCTATAGGGCGGCGCAGTTGGCGGCCAACGAACGCGACGTACCCATTATTCCTTCGGTCAAGTACCATCTGCCCGACCCGGACGAGTCCGTGTCGATCGACGAATATCGATACACCACACGGGAGCTGCTGCGGGTGTGGGACAAGGTCGGGTGTGGCGGTGACATGGTGGTCGAGAAGGACCTGAGCCCGACGCTGGCGGGGGACGAGCGTGCGGGCGACAGAAAGACGGTGTTGGCATGGATCGAACTCGTTCCTCGGCTCGTGGATCTGGTTGCGCCTGAACGCGTCCGCCTGGGCATCAAACTGATGAACGCGTTGTTCGACGATCGGTTCCAGCTGGAAATGATCCGCGCCGCTCGGTCCGCGAAACCGCCTCCTGCCTTTCTTGTCGTCTTCAATCGACTATTCGATCCAGACCGCGGCATTGCGTTTGGTGGCTGGGATCTGAGCGACCGCAATCTCCGGGTGCTCGACAGAGCGGCACGAGAGTTCGACGGGCTCCCGCCGCTCTCGGCCACCGGCAACATCTGCTCCGGCCGGATGATGGTGGAATACTCGCGTCGTGGCTGTGAGAACGGGCAGATCCATACGTTCTTCCAGCTTCCGATGTCGGAATACACCGCGACCGGGGGAAGCAGATCGGCGCGCGCACTCCACACGTTGATGCTCCATCCGACGGAAGGCATTGCCGTCTGGCTCCGGCATCTCCGGGAATCCGGCGAACTAGGGGAACGCGACGGGGTGACGCACTTCCTGGATGTGTCCCGTCACGCAACTCCTCGTTGAGCGTGACCGATGTTGTCATCAAGCGGGCTCGTCTCTACAGTGTCGAGATCCCGCTTCGGGAGCCGTTTCGGATCAGCCGGGGTGCGCTCCGCGTACGGCGGTCGCTCGTGGTGGCCCTGGAAGACGAGCATGGACGAGTCGGCTACGGAGAGTCGGCGCCGTTCGAGACGCCGTTCTATTCGCCGGAAACCGTTTCCTCTGCGCGAGACCTGCTGCAGACGTTGCTTTTGCCGCGTCTCGTGGGGCGGTCGTTCCACGCGCCCGGTGTCGCCGCCGAGCTGGCGTCGAACGTGAGGGGAAACGCCATGGCGCGCTGTGGGGCGGAAACCGCCTGGTGGGACCTCCACGCAGCGGTGTCCGAAACGAGCCTCGCCGAGCTCGTCACACGCCGGCTGCTCGAGTTGGGTGTCTCGCGCGAGCACGCGACGCGCCGTCCACACATCGAATGCGGCGTTGCCATCGGAATCCCCCAGGGACACGATCTTCGAGCGCTGGAGGCGGACGTGGAGCGGGCAATCGATCGGGGATACCGGCGTGTCAAGCTCAAGGTCATGCCCGGGTGGGACGTCGCTCCGGTCCGGAGGGCGCTCGACGTGGTGGAGCGGACCCGGGCGCAGGTTCCGCTGACCGTGGACGCGAACGGCGCCTATTCCTGGCCCAAGGACGAGAGGACGCTTCGCGAACTGGATACGTTAGGCCTGCTCTACATCGAGCAGCCTCTGCCACCGCAGGTGTTGTGGGAAACGTGCGAGCTGGCTGCCAGCCTCGACACACCCGTATGTCTCGACGAATCGTTGACGTCGGATGACGTTGCTCGCCAGGTGATCGGCATGGGGGGGCCCTTGGTATGGAATCTCAAGATCCAGCGTGTGGGGGGCATCGAAGAGGCGTGCCGCATTTACGCCCGCGCGATGCGGTCGGGCGGACGGCTGTGGGGCGGCACGATGCCCGAAACCGGTCTGGGGGCTCAGGCGATGCTCGCGGTCGGTTGTCACGCCGGGTTCGTGTTTCCGTCGGATCTCGAGCCGAGCGAGCGCTGGTACGTTCCGGGTTCGGACGTGATCGAATTGGCAATGAGTGACACGGGTTTGATGGCGGTGCCTGAGCGCCGAGTGGTACCGGACCTCGAAGGCCGCGCGAAGCTCCTGATGGAATTGGAGGCTTGACGGATCGGGTGTCGCGCGAGGGATGCCGTCGTCCGGTCACGGCCCGCGCGCGGGGCCGATTCCTAAGCCCTATCCCAACACAAACTTGCCCGCTTGTCTTGTGGGCTCTTTCGACTATTTTACCTGCGGTCGCGAGTGAAGAGCCCTTCACGAACAACGTCCCAGCGACCGATTCACGCGGGTTGCATATCGAGATTTCCGTGCCCTCCCGAGGTGGCGGCTAGCCCAGCCGGTCGGAGTGTCACATGCACGAACCAACTGCGGGATGACAACTGGACACGTTCTTGTCGGAGCGCCGCTCCTCGCAGCGGTGGGGTTCGTCATCGCCGCGACAGTCTCTTCCGGAACCACACAGGAAACCCAGCAGGCAGCAGTTCAGCGTTACGAGGCCCCGGTGGACGTCGACACGGCGGCCCTCAGGGGTCCTCGGCAGCCGATCTTCTACCGACACGACGTTCATGCCGGTCAATACGAAATCGACTGCCAGTATTGTCATGTGAATTTGGAAATCAGTCCCAAGCCCGGCCTCCCGTCCGTCGCATCCTGCATGAACTGCCACCAAATCGTGGGGAGTGGCAATCCGGAGGTGCAAAAGCTGCGCGAAGCGTATGCGGAGGGACGCACCATCGAGTGGGTCGAGGTGCACAAGCTCTCGCAGTTCGTGCATTTCCCGCACCAGCGTCACGTGAACTCGACGGTGATGGAGGATCTCGAGTGCCAGACCTGTCATGGAGAGACGAACCGGATGGTGCAAATTTACCAGTTTGCGTCGCTCAAGATGGGCTGGTGTCTCGACTGCCACAAAGAACAACAACGACGACAACTAGAGGCCGGCGTCACAAATCCCCCGGTCTCGACGGACTGCTCCGCGTGTCACTACTGAGTGATGCGATGAGCGACCAGTGGACCGGGCCGACGCGGACGGCGACGGAAGATCGAGGCCTATGAGGACACCAGAAGGCGCGACCACCGAGGCTCCGGACACGTCCAACGGGATCGACCGTCGGCGCTTCCTCAAGGTGCTAGGCGCCACCGGCGGAGGGACGGCGGCACTCTCCGGGTGTTCGACTGGAGAGGTTGAGAAGCTCATTCCGTACCTCGTTCCCCCGGAGGACCACATTCCGGGGATCGCGACTTGGTATGCGACGACGTGTCGCGAATGCTCGTCCGGGTGTGGGTTGCACGTTCGGGTGCGCGAGCGACGGGCCGTCAAGGTCGAGGGCAACCCTGACCACCCGGTGAATCGCGGCAAGCTCTGCGCGCGGGGACAGGCGTCGCTCCAAGGCCTCTACAACCCCGATCGCTTTCGCGGGCCCATGATGCGAGGAGCGGACGGCCAGCTTACGCCCATTTCCTGGGATGACGCGATTGCACAAGTCGTGCAGCGCATCTCGGCGACGCCCGCACGTCAGCTCTGGTTCCTCATGGGGAACGAAGCCGGATCCTTTGCCTCGCTGGTGTCCGAGTGGATGGATGCATTGGGGGGGAACCGGCCGGTGGTATACGAGCCCTTTGCCTATGAAGCGCTCCGGACGGCCAACCAAACGATTTTCGGAACCGACGCGTTTCCCACGTACGATTTTTCGGCGGCGCAATACGTTCTCTCGTTTGGCGCGGATTTTCTCGAAACATGGTTGAATCCCATCGAACAGGCGCGCGGATTCGCCGCGGGACACGCCTATCACGACGGAAGCATGGGGCGCTACGTACACGTCGAGCCCCGCATGAGCATGACGGCGATGAGCGCCGACGAGTGGATTGCGCCAACTCCGGGGAGCGAGGGACTCGTCGCGCTTGCGATGGCGCAGGTGATCGTCGATCAGGCGCTCGCGCAAGTACCGTCTGACGCGGCAGCGCTGATACCGCTCCTGGCGCAACACACGCCGACAACCGTGGCCGACCGCTGCGGGGTGACGGCGGAAACGATCGAGCGACTTGCGCGCGAGTTCACCGAACATCCGAGCTTGGCGGTCGCCGGTGGGGTGGGGATCGCGCACGCCGCGGCCCATCAAACGGCCTCAGCCGTCAACATCTTGAATTACGTGGCGGGGAACGTTGGTTCGACGATCCGGTTCGGCTCCGACCTCAATCCGGCGGGCGGCTCGAGTTACGAGGAACTCCTGCGGTTCGTCGAGGCCGCAAATGGAGACAACGTTGGCGTCCTGTTCTCGCACGGCGCGAACCCGGCGTACGCGTCGCCGCCGGGCGTGGACGTTGCCGGGGCGATGAGTGCGGTCGGGTTCCACGTCAGTTTCTCTCGATTCCCGGACGAGACGAACGCGCGGGCCGACCTCATCCTTCCGGACCACGATCCGTTGGAGCAGTGGAACGATTTCGAGCCGCGCGCCTCGGTCTATGCGTTGCAACAGCCAGTCATGCATGCGGTGTTCGACACCCGACAGACGGGCGATGTCTTGCTCGCCGTGGCGGCGCAGGCGGGCGGCAACACGGCATCGCGTCTGCCGGCCGCGACGTACAAGGACTATCTCCAACAGCGGTGGCGGCAACTGCAGGCGCGTGCGGGCGACCGGCGGCCCTTCGAGACGTTTTGGAACGACAGTCTGCAGCGCGGCGGGTTGTGGATGGATCCGACCGAGCGACGGGTTCGCCTCGCGTCTTCGGCAACGAGCGTCGGCGACACCGATGTCGCCTGGTCCGCGCCCGGATCGAGCGGCGATCAGTTCACGCTGCTCGCCTACCCATCCCCCACCCTGTTCGACGGGCGAGGCGCCAACCGACCATGGCTGCAAGAGCTGCCCGACCCTGTCACCAAGATCGTTTGGAGCAGTTGGATCGAGATCCATCCCAACACCGCGGAACGTCTTGGCATCGCCGAGGGCGATCATGTCTACGTCGCCTCCGAGCACGGTTCCGTGACCGTGCCGGCCTATCTCTACCCGGGGCTGCGGGAAGACACCGTGGCGATCCCGCTCGGGCAGGGGCATTCGGCGTTTGGTCGATACGCGAGCGGGCTTGGAGAGCGCGCGTATTCCCTTTTGCCGGCGGCGGCAACGGCGTTTGGTGGGGTCGAGCACTACGTCCCGGTGACTCTCCAAAAGACCGGAGTCCACGAGCGGCTCCCCAAGACCGAGGGGAATCGCCGCCAGTTGGGCCGGTCGATTGCACAGGCGGTCACCCTGGACGAGGCGGCCCACCCGTCGGATCACGCCGACGAAGAGCACGCCGAGCACGCAGCGCCGGTTCCCGAAAAGATCGAGCATGTTCTGGACGAGTGGCAGGAAGCACAGTATGCGGAGTGGCGGGAGCGGGGGAGCTACGCTGGGGCGCATCCACGATGGGCGATGGCGATCGATCTCTCCAAATGCACGGGCTGCAGTGCGTGCGTGACCGCCTGTTACGCGGAGAACAACATACCGACCGTGGGTCCGGAGCTTGCGCGGCGCGGTCGAGAGATGTCGTGGCTCCGCATCGAGCGGTACTTCGAAGGAGGGGACGACGACCCACTGGAAGCACGGGTGCTTCCGATGCCGTGTCAGCACTGCAGCAACGCGCCGTGCGAACCGGTCTGTCCCGTGTTTGCGGCCTATCATACGCCCGACGGGTTGAACGCGCAGGTCTACAACCGGTGTGTGGGAACGCGCTACTGCTCCAACAACTGTCCCTACAAGGTTCGCTACTTCAACTGGTTCGATCACTCGAATCCCGACGACGCGGCCTTTTCGTGGCCCGATCCATTGCACTGGTTGCTGAATCCGGACGTCACGGTGCGCTCGAAGGGTGTGATGGAGAAGTGCACGTTCTGCGTGCAACGGATTCGCGGCAAGCAACACCAGGCCGCAGAAACCGGGACGCCGTTGCAGGATGGTGACGTCGTCACCGCTTGCCAGCAGACGTGCCCCTCAGATGCCATTGTGTTTGGCGACTTGAACGACCCATCGACGCGAGTACGTCAGCTGGCCGATGACGATCGCGGGTATCATGTGCTCGAGGGGCTGAACACCAGACCGGCCGTGACGTACCTGAAGAAGGTACGCAACCTGGCTGAGGCATAGACGCGATGGCGACGATCGTCCAACCGGAGCGGACTGCCCCGCCGACCTATAACGACATCACGCGCGACATCGCGGCGACGTTGGGGAATCCGAGCCGCGGCTATTACATCCTGTTGGGCTCCAGCATCGCGCTCTTCGCAGGCGGTGTGCTGGCGCTGCTCGTTCAGGTCCGGCTCGTGCTGGGCGTGGCGGGCTATACGCCGCCGGTCATGTGGGGCGTCTATATCACGACGTTTGTCTTTTGGGTGGGAATTGCGCACTGTGGGACGCTCGTGTCGGCGGTCCTCTATCTGTTCCGGTCGGGTTGGCGGACAGCGGTGTACCGCACGGCGGAGGCCATGACGGTGTTTGCCGTCATGACCGCGGGTCTGTTCCCCCTCATTCACATCGGCCGCATTTGGTATTTCTACTGGCTCATTCCATACCCCAACCAGCGCCAGCTCTGGGTCAATTTCAAGTCGCCGCTCGTATGGGACGTGTTTGCGGTCACGACCTATCTCACCGTGAGCACGACGTTCTTGATCGTCGGGTTGATTCCCGACGTCGCGTCCGTGCGTGATCTCGCCACTGGATGGCGCAAGGCGCTCTACAGCATCACGTCCCTGGGGTGGCGTGGTACCGATCAGCAGTGGCGGCACTACACGAAGGCGTATCTGTATCTTGCCGCGTTGGCGACGCCCCTCGTGTTGTCGGTGCACAGCGTCGTGTCGTGGGACTTTGCCATGTCGATCGTCCCCGGATGGCACGCGACGATCTTCGCGCCCTACTTCGTGGCGGGAGCGATTTACTCCGGCCTAGCCATGGTCATCACACTCCTGGTGCCGCTTCGGAAGGTGTTCAAGATGGAGCGGTACATCACCGAAGATCACTTTGAGAATCTCGCGAAGCTGATCATGGTGACCGGGATGATCATCGGCTATGCATATGCCACCGAGTATTTCATGGCGTGGTACACGGGCAATCCGTTCGAACGGGCGTCCTTCTGGAACCGGGCCTTCGGCGAGTACTGGTGGGCCACGTGGACGATGATCATTTGCAACGCATTCCTCCCGTTGTTTTTGTTCTTCAAGAAGATACGGCGGAGCATTCCGGCGCTCTTTGTCCTGACCCTGTTCGTCAATCTCGGGATGTGGTTCGAGCGGTTCGTCATCATCGTCGTCTCGCTGTCGTTTGAGTATGAGCCGTACGCGATGGGCCACTACACACCGACCTGGATTGAGTGGATGATTCTCGCGGGGAGTTTCGGGTGGTTCTTCATGTGGTTCCTGTTGTTCGCGAAGAACTTCCCCACCGTCTCCATCACCGAGGTGAAGGAAATCCTTCCGATGCCCCGGAAGGGGAACACGCCGGCATGAGCAGCGACTCTCACGGGTTGATTGCGGCTTACCGCCACGTCGATAAGGCGGCTGAAGCGATTCGGTCGCTGAAGGAGATGGGGTATGAAGACTTTACCGTCTTCACGCCGGCGCCCGTCCACGAGATCGCGGATGCCGTGGGGCACAAGGTGAGTCCCGTGAGACTCTGGACGCTGATCGGAGGCCTGATCGGCGTGACATCCGGTTTTGGGATGGCGATGTGGATGTCGTACGACTACCCCATCGTGGTTGGGGGGAAACCGCTGGGCTCGTGGATCCCCTACACGGTTATTGGCTTCGAATTGACGATCCTGATCGGCGCCATGGCGACGGTGACCGGTTTGATCGCCCATATTCTCTTGACCGGGAAGCGGGCGGCGTTCGATCCCCGCTTCACCAACGATCACATCGGCATCTTTGTGAAGTGTCCCGTCGAGCGGCGGGGCGCGGTCGAGAGTCTGCTCCGCACCTCCGGGGCGGATGAGGTCCGGTTTGAAGACTAGACTCGCGCTGTTCGTTCTGGTGATGGCCGCCGCCGGGTGCAGCCGCGACTTGTGGCAACGCTCCCCTGGGCCGGATGACGTGGTCGCGCTCGTGCCATGGTTTGCCGTCATGCATCGGGGCTTGGCAATCCAACCGTATAAGATGCCGCTCGAGGCCGTGGAGGGAACGGTTCCCATCACGGGTGTGGACGAACGGATTCCCGTGATTCCGGCCAACTACGCGACGCTCGACCGGCTCCAGAACCCGGTGGCGCGTACGTCGGAGTCGCTCGAGATCGGACAAAAATACTACGAGATCAACTGCACCCCGTGCCACGGAGCGACGGGCGCAGGGGATGGTTTGGTGAATGCGGTGTTGTTCATCGCGCCGAGCCTGCTCGCGGATCGTGCCAAGAACCTGACGGATGGGATGATCTACGGGATCATCCGCGCCGGGCGCGGCGCCATGCAGTCCTACGCGGAGGGAGTTCGTGGAGAGAACCGGTGGCACGTCGTGAACTATGTGCGCCAGCTCCAGGGAGCGTCGCAGTGAGCGCGGTGAGCAACGCCGACCACCAGGAGATCTTTCGTCGGGGAACGGCCGCGCCGGCGCGGGCGCTGCTCACGGCCGGCGCCGTCTTGGCGGTGTTGGGTCTCGGGTTCTTCGTGCTCCTCGCCCTCGGTGAAGATCCCGCCAGGGCTTGGCGGATGTTTCACGTCAACTTTCTCTTCTTCACGGGAGTCGCTCAAGGGGCGATCATCTTCGCGGGGTCTCAGAAGATTGCAAAGGGACATTGGTCCGGTCCGATCATCCGGTTTGCCGAGGCCGCCGTCGCGTTCCTTCCCATTTCGCTCGTATGCTTTTTGGTGATCTTCCTCGGGAAGCACCACCTGTTTCCCTGGATCGAGCATCCCACACCGGCGCGTGGCAACTGGCTCACCGTGTCGTGGGTGTTCTGGCGCGATCTGTTCGCGTTGCTGGCCGTGTTCGGGACAACGCTGGCCTTCGTCTATCACGACCTGAAGCCCGACGTCGCGGAACTGAAAGAACATGTGACGGGATGGCGCCGGCGCCTGTACGACCGGATCGCGGGCGATTATACGCCGGACCAACTCCACAAGTACGAGCACCGAGTACACTGGCTCGCGCCCGTCATGTGTTTGCTGTACGCGTACCTGTTCTCGATCCTCGGGTTCGATCTCATCATGTCGCTGGCGCCGTACTGGATGAGCAACTTGTTCGGGGCGTTCTTCTTCATGGGAGCGTTCCTGACCGGTCTCACCATGACGGGACTCATGATGGTGTACTGGCGGCGGAGGCTCGGGATGGAATCGGTCATCGGCCGCCATCAGTTTCACGACCTCGGCAAGCTGATCTTCGGGTTCACGATCTTCTGGGCCTACCTCATGTTCAGCCAGCTGATCGTGATCTGGTACGGGAACCTGCGTGAAGAGACGTCGTTCGTCTTCTGGCGCCTGTCAGGGGATTGGCAGTCGCTGACCGTCGCCGTCGGACTGCTCGTCTTCGCGATTCCGTTTTGGGGCTTGATCTGGGTGAAATCGAAGGTCACATGGCAGACGTTCACGCTGTTTGCCACGATCAGCATGGTCGGTATGTGGTTTGAGCGCTATGTGCTCGTGCAACCGTCGTTCATCGACGGCCCGTTGTTTGGGCTTCCCGAGATCGGGATCACCGCGGGGTTCCTCGGTCTGTTCTTACTCGCGTACGGCGCGTTCGCCACCGCGCTCCCGATGGTGAGTCCACGCCTGGTCGCGGCCACGAAGAAAGCGTCACACCACTAGGCGAGGTCGCTTCAGCTCAAGCAGCCTACCGTCGCTTGGTGGTCTGTCGGATCCCACATCGTGCACCACGCCGTGCGCCCCTTTGGGCGGAGTCCGCCTCACGCCGAGACCGTTGTTTGGAGCGACGCTCCTCTTTCAACAGCTTAGCTGTTTCCTCGGCTTCGTCCGCCTGAAAGACGAGGTATTCCACGAGGTCGCGCTCGCGTTTTTTGCCCGCATCTGACAGGGTGTAATGCAGCGGTTTGCCGGCCTCATCCATCACGATCGTGCCTCCGCACCACATCGTGACGGACTTGGTCTTCAGAACGGTGGCGGCTGACGCGGCGCGGGACTTTTCTATTCTCCATTTGTCTTTGTACTGCTGGGTATCTACCTCTTTATTCCACACGAATTCGACGACCGCCTCTCGTCGTGCTCCATCGGCGCCGTCCGGCGCCGGTTTCCGTGCTTGGTAGACGTGTGCCACTTTGACGTTGGCATCATCGGGAATCTGCAGCGCGCTTCGGTTTTGGTCGATGAAGGCGTAGGCATCGGCATTGCTGGACGTGATGTCGTCGATGTTCCAAGCTCGAAAGCTGCGCCCGCTCACGGCCCTCCGCTTCGCGAGCCTGATACCTTGACGTTTGAAGACCTGCCGCACGGTCGCGCGAAACCCGTTTTCGTCCTTGGGATGGGCGACTTCGTCCGACCGAATCACGGCTAGCGCGTAGTCTTCATAGGTCAATCCCACTGGAGGACAGTAGTCGACCGCGCGGAGCAGCATCTTACTCGTGTAGGCGGCGGTGTCGTGGAGCGCCTTCACCCTGTCTTCCCTGTGCTTCAACTTTCTGAAGATTCCCGAGAAAATTTGAAGGGCGGTATATGAGAGCATCCTTGCCCCGTCGTAAATCTCGTAGGTGCCCGGGTAGCTCATGCAGCGCCAGGTCGCTCTCTTTTTGAGGTCCTTGAGGCTGATCTTCGTTCGCACTCTCCGTGTGTAGGTTCTGCGGTGATCTGGTGTTGCCCCCAGTTCTTCCATGAGATCGGTGATATAGCCCAAGGCCTGTTTCAGACTCTTCTTGCCCTTGAGCGATTGTCGAATGACGTCATCCATCGTGAGGAGCGAGAACATCGCCAGGAAATCACCGAAGAACTCGTGAAACGCGTCCTGATCGGGAGTAGCCGGGTGCTCGTAGTACGGCTTGAGACCGTCGAGGACGGCGTGCCCAAACTCGTGGGCGATAACGTCATGAGACAGACACGTGTACACGCCTTGTCCGTTTTCGCCAACGACGTACCCAAACCGGATTGCCTTGGAATTCTTGTCATACCATGCGTTCAGATCGTCTCTGGACTGCTTCGTATCGTGCGGTCGGATTTGGAGTCGGCCGCCGTCGAACGCCCAGGGGATTCTCCGACAAAACACGCGGTCGGACTCGAGCAGCGCGAGCAACCGCGACACGATCGCCCAGGGGTTCACCTGGCGAAATTTGCGGTTCCGCGTCATCCAGCGAGCCTGCGTTTTTTGCGCCGCCTTCAGTGGAGGCTTTTTCCCCATCTTGAAGGCGGTACCACGACCGTTGAGCTCGGCGAGTTCAGCGTCGTCATCGACGACCTCGAACCGGGAACTCATTGGCCCGTCTCGCACACCGTACTGGCCGTTCAACAGAATCGTGGTCAGGCCGACCGGGACTTTTTTCTTTCGCAAGACCCATGGGTCCTGGACGCAGATGGCGGCCTCGATCTTCGTCGGTGCGGCTGGACGTGAAGGCTTGCTCATGAGTCCTCTCGTCACTGGTTCCGGGTGACACCCTCACAAAGCGCCTACGGCAAGGTTGTCGCGTCTAGACGGCAGCCGCAATCGGTTGGACGCCGAGAACGCTGGGCTAGAAACCCCAGTTCTACGGCTGTTTTTGCCGATGTCGACGGGCGAGCCCCGCGGTTCAACTCAAACAGGGCGAGCACCACGTCAGGGAGCCACGAGCGGCCCGCCCGGGGGGGATCGGGGCCGTCGCGTCCAACCAATCTACCTCGTACGGCGAATCGCCTTCTTCACCTTTTTCGATCGTTGACTGGAACACCGGGCCTTGCGGTTTCGCGTGAACTCGAGCCGGCCTGACCGGTCAACTGCCAATCGCGCCCCCTTACCGACGTCGGCGACGCGGCGGTCCTGTTTGCGACGGTCGGTGCCTGAGCGGGCCTTCCGCTCCGCCGCCTCGCTCTCGGCATCCTGCTGCTCGAGCTTGGCTTGATGCGCGAGATACTCCAAGAGCGTCTTCCTCCGCTTGGGGCCGCTTCCCGACAACGTGTAGTGCAGCACGTTGCCGTTCACGTCGAAGACGAGGGTCCCGCCGCACCACATCTCGGTCGTCTTCCCCTTGCGTCGGAGAATCGGTTCGCTCTTGGTGCTGATGTCCTCCTTCCATAAGAACTCCAAAACGACTTCCCGGGGGACGTAATACCCACCCGAGGCCTTCTTCCGGGTCGAGTAAACCTGACGCATCCTGAAGTCGGCGTCCCGTGGAATACCCAACACGTCGCGGTTCTCGTCGACGAAGATGTACGCGTTGGTCTCGTTGGCGCCGATAGCATCGATGTCGTAGGGCTGCAGGTCGGCGTTCCGAAACACTCGGTTGTCCTCGGCATCGATGCTCCGGTCGTCGAACGCTGTGAGACCTCTGTCTTCGAACACCCGCTGCACGATGTCCCGATAGCCACGCTCGTCCCTGGGATATGCGACTTCGTCTGCCCGGAGGATGGCCCGAACATACGTGCCGTAGCGAAACCCGACCGGTGGGCAATAGTCGACGGCGCGGAGCATCATGCGGCTCGTATACGCGGCTGCGTGGAGGACCGCATCGACGGGTGACTCGCCCGCCTTCGACCGCTCGGCGTAAAACGCGAGGAAGACGTCGCGAGCCGCGCCCGTCAGGACCTTGGCGCCCTCGTACGTCTCGAAGCGCAGGGGATACTTTAGATCGCCCCACGTCGTGTTCTTTTCGAGATCGAACATGGTGAGCTTGTTCCGTGCCGACCGGATGTAGCCCGTGTCTTCCCCAATCGCCCCACCGAATTCCTCCATGAGGTCGGTTATCCATCCCAGTTTTTCCCGAAGGTCTCCCTTCTTGCCCTTGCGACCGGTCGCGCGCTTCTTTCCGCCCTGCGTCAACACGTTCGTGAGGAGGCTGTCCATCGTGAGTAGCGAAAACATCGCCAGTGCGTCCCCGAAAAACTCGTGAAAGGCGTCTTGGTCGGTTGCCGAGGACTTGTCGTAGTACGGTTTGAGCCCGTGGAGCACCGCGTGTCCGAATTCATGCGCGATGATGTCGTGCGACAGACACGTATACACGCGATGGCCGTCTTTCCCCGAGGTATACCCGAATCGGATTGCGGCCGAGTCGCTATCGTACCAGGCGTTCAGGTCGTCGAGGCTCTGTTCTTCGTCGTGTGGCCGGATCTCGAGCCTGCCGCCATCGAAGCCCCATGGAATGCGCCGCCCGAACACCCTGGGTGACTCGAGCAGCGCGAGCAATCGCGCCATGATGGCCCACGCGTTGACCTGATGGAATTTGAAGTTCGCCTCGGGGGACTTGCTCCGGCCGAGACTGAACCCGGTGTAACTTGCGCGCGGTCTAGCCAACGGGGCGTTGTCGACGACTTTGAATCGGGAGCTCATGGGACCGGATCCGAGCCAGGGCTCGCCCGCGACCTCGATGGTCGTCAGCCCGATCTTGCCTTTCGAAGTCTTTCGGACTTTCGGATCCTGTACGAAGATTTCCGCCGTGATCGCGCGTGGCGTGCGTGGTTGTGTGGCCTTCGGCATGATGGTGCTCTCTATTCGGATGTGGGATACGCGGGTGATCGTCAACCTTTTCCGCGTCGCTGCTCGCGACGAGGTCGGTGATTGAATTGACGCGTTATTACACTGAATTGCAAGTGCTGCGATGTAAGAAACGAGAGGTGTAGAGCCCTTGCAACACTTCCTCGGCGCGGCCAGTCGCGTTGCATCGATGTATGACCGAGGCAAATCCCTATTTTGGAAGGGAGTTTTTCTCATTGGGGCACGCCTAGTGTCCCCATTAGCGCTCCCCTCACTTTAGATCGATTGGTACATTGCGTACATGAGCAATTCGTCCGTGTGGCACGCGGCGCGGGACCTGGCCCTGACTGACACGAGCGGTGCGATCGCGACGATCTCCCGGCAACGCGGGTCGCTGCCGATGGCAACGGACGCAAAGATGTTGGTGACAGCCGACGGGAGCCGTTTTGGAACCATTGGGGGTGGATGCCTCGAAGCGGATGTCACCGGCCAGGCGCTCGCGGCGCGCGATGCCGGGTCGCCGGCGCTGGTGCGACACACACTGAACGCCGACGTCGCCGGCGATATCGGGCTCTCCTGCGGCGGAACCGCCGAATTCTTCTTGGAGCCCCTCGTGAATTCAAGGGAGATGTCCGCGCTCTACGCCTCGATTGGCAGCGCGATTGACGCGCGGGCCACTGCCACGATCATCACGGCGTTGGACTGGTCTCATGGGCCTAGGAAGCAGGTGCGAATCGATGATAGCGTTTCAACCGTTGGGGAGCTGAACATTGGCGACCTCACGTCCGGCGTCGCCGACGCGGAGGCGTCTACTCTGGTCGATGACGAACGGGGGCTCTTTGTAGAGGTGGTGCGGCGCGTTCCGAGAGTAATCGTCTTTGGGGCCGGGCATGTCGGGCGCGAGATCGCGCGCGTAGCAGCCACCGCAGGATTTCACGTCGTGATCGCGGATGACCGTGAGGAGTTCGCGAACCCCGAGCGTGTGCCCTGGGCCCATCAGGTCATCGCGCGAGATTTCAGGATCTTGCTGGATGAGATGACGTTTGACGAGGACGATTACGTTCTCGCCACAACGCGGGGCCACAGCTTCGATGCGTACGTCGTGGAGCGGGCGGCGCCGTCGAATGCTCGGTTCGTCGGGATGCTCGGCAGCAAGCGAAAACGTGAGGTGATCTGGCGGGCCCTCGAAGCGGCAGGAGTCCCACCCGAGGCGCTCCGGCGCGTCAACGTTCCGCTGGGAGAAGAAATCGGCGCCGATACGCCGGGAGAAATCGCCGTTGCGGCGGTGGCGCAGTTGATCCGGGTCCGGCGGCTGGGAAAGAGGCGGTAAGGGCGGTAAGGGCGGTAGGGGCGGTAGGGGCCTCTGAACCGGCGCAATCCTTGCGGTTCGATCGTCTTCATCCACCAAGCGATCGAATCGTC
>JBFIZG010000004.1:0-28257 GCA_041604955.1 Gemmatimonadales bacterium
ACGGGAACATCTACCACAAGGTTCGAATCAACTACTATCCGCCCCGCGGTGACAATAAGGAGGGGTGGGACAACATCGACATCTTCGGCTGGCTCGACTATCCGATGCAGATCAAGATTGACTTCCTGTGTCGGGATTCGATCCTCGCGGCCCCACTGGTGCACGACCTGGCGCTCTGTCTCGACCTCGCGCAACGGGCGGAGATGTCCGGGATCCAGGAGTGGTTGTCGTTCTATTTCAAGAGTCCGATGGCTGCGCCCGAGCTCGTTCCGGAGAACGATCTCTTCATTCAGGTCACCAAATTCAAAAACACGCTGCGTTGGCTGATGGGTGAGGAGCAGATTACGCATTTGGGCGTCGAATACTACAGCTACCAAAACGCATGAGTGCGTCCCGGGTGTAGTCTCGGCGAACCATGCGCTATTTCCATCGGACATCTCTGCCGATCAAGGACGTCCTCGAGGAAGCCGAGCGTTTCTTTGGGGCGAGACTGACGCGGAGGGACGCCGGCGAGCGTTCCAGGAACTTTTCCGGGACGGTCGGTGACATCACGGTGACCGCCCGCGCGGAAGGCGGCCACTACACGCTGGTGGTGGTCGAGACGAATGACGTGGGTGAGAGCGAAGCGGACAAACTCGCGAAGCGGTTTTTGACCATGGTCCATACGCGTGTCGAGCCCGCTCACGTGGCTCGCGGCGCCTATTGACCGTTCCGCCCTCCTCGGCGTGACCTCGAGAGCGACCACGGCTGCGGCCATCCCTGCGGGACTCAACCGCGATCAACTGCTCGAGCTGTACTACTATCTCCGCCTGACGCGTTCGCTCGAAGAGCGGCTGGTCAATCTCTATCGTCAGGGAAAGGTGATCGGAGGGCTGTACCGGTCGCTTGGGCAGGAGGGTGAGAGTGTCGCCAGCGCGTATGCGCTCGAGGATGGCGACATGTTATCGCCCTTGACTCGGAATTTGGGATCGATGCTCGTGCGCGGTGCGAGACCGGTCGAAATCCTCCGGCAATACATGGCCAAGGCGACGAGTCCCACGTCGGGTCGTGAGATGAACATTCATTTCAACGACCTTCGGCTCGGGTACCTCGGACAGATTTCGCCGCTCGGCGACATGGTGCCGGTCATGGCGGGGATCGCGCTCAGCTTCAAGATGCGGCGGGAGGCCCGCGTGGGACTCGTGTACGTCGGGGACGGAGCCACGAGCACCGGCGCGTTTCATGAGGGCGTCAACCTTGCAGCGGTGAAGGGTCTGCCGCTGGTCATCGTGGTGGAGAACAATGGCTACGCCTATGCTACGCCGACGGCCCAGCAGTCCGCCACTCGGCGACTGGCCATCAAGGCAAAGGCGTATGGCATCCGCGCGCTCACCGTGGATGGGAACGACGTCTTTGCGGTGTATCGTGCAACAAAGGACGCGGTCGAACGCGCCCGCACAGGCGACGGACCCACGCTCCTCGAGTTCATGACGTACCGGCGGAAAGGGCACGCCGAACACGACGACCAGTGGTACCAGCCGGAAGAGGAGATCCGCAAGTGGGAACAGACCGACCCGATCGACCGGTACGAGACACGGGTCTCGCAGGGTGGTTGGGTGCTGCCACAAGAACTTCGCGAGATCGAGGGCCGCGTCACGGGGGAACTCGATTCGGCCCTAGCGGAGTGCGAGGGCGATCCGCTTCCCGACGGGCACACTGCGTTGCCTGGTGTGTACGCGGATCCCCCGACGGCTGAACTGCTGTGGTTCAGGACGCTCCATGGCTGAACTGACGTATCTCGAAGCGCTCCGGGAAGGCATGCGCGAAGAGATGGAACGGGACGAGAACGTGTTCATCCTCGGAGAGGATATCGGGGCCTACGGTGGCGCGTTCAAGGTCACGGACGGGTTCATGGATGCGTTCGGCGCCGACAGGGTGATCGATACGCCGATCAGCGAAACGGCGATCGTGGGCGCCGCAGCCGGAGCCGCACACATGGGGCTTCGACCGATCGCTGAGATGCAGTTCATCGATTTCATCGCCTGCGCGTACGACATCCTCACGAACTATGTTGCTACTGCGCGGTACCGCGCTGGACTCGCAACGCCTATGGTGGTACGCGGGCCGTGCGGCGGGTACGTCCGTGGCGGGCCGTTTCATTCGCAGAACCCGGAAGCCGCGTTTTTTCACACGCCTGGCCTCAAGCTCGTGTGTCCGGCAACGGCGCGTGACGCGAAGGGCTTGATCAAGGCAGCGATCCGGGACGACGATCCCGTGATCTACTTCGAGCACAAGTACCTCTACCGGCGCATCAAAGAGGAGCTGCCCGCCGACGAAGACGTCGTGACGCCGATCGGCAAAGCCCGCGTGGCGCGGGAGGGAAGAGACCTGACGATCGTCACCTGGTCCGCGATGGTTTGGAAGGCGCTCGAAGCGGCGGACCAGCTCGCGGAAGAAGACGGTGTGGCGGTCGAGGTGCTGGATCTCCGTTCGCTTCTCCCGCTGGACGAGGAGGCCATCCTGGCGTCGGTCCGAAAGACCAACAAGGTCCTCATCGTTCACGAAGATACGCGAACCGGCGGGGTGGCCGGCGAGATCACGGCTCGGATCAACGAGGGGGCGTTCGAGTGGTTGGACGGCCCGATCAAACGGGTCACGGCGCACGATACGCCGCTTCCCTATGCGCCGACGCTGGAAGACTACGTATTGCCACAAACGGCTGATGTCGTTGCTGCGGGTCGTTGGCTTTTAGCCTACTGACGTGGGCACCCCGTGACGCGCCCCGGGATCGGATCGCACCCCGGAACGGCTCCGTGCTGTGATATGTCGGCGCACGAGCGACACCGCGATGCGATTGGTGAGCACGGCGCACCACGCGGGCGTTTGCCACAACTGCCGGTGCCACGGTCTGATCGCACCCACATGCCGAGCGACTTCGGCGGCCGCGCGCTGAACATGCTCGACGACATCCTCCCGCGCCACACGCCGCCGAATACTGATGAGCAGCTGCACGCGGTCCTCTGCGACGGCGACGGCTTCGACCAGCCAATTCCGCGCCCCACACTCGTCACACAGGTACCGCTCGCAGAATCGGGCGGTAGCGGGTATTTTGAATAGCTGTCTGCGGCGGTGCGTGGTACACACCACATGAAACCACGTCGTGGTGTCCAATGCTTGGTTCGGATAGTTCACACCGCCACATTGCGCTGTCCGTGCGCATCGAGCGTACCCAAAGCAACGCCGTCAATGATCATTCTCGCCGAGCGCGGGTTGTATTGAGGAGATTGGCATGTCCCGCATAGATGTCGTGATGCCGCAGATGGGTGAATCCATTGCCGAGGGCACGGTATCCCGTTGGCTCAAGGCCATTGGCGACTCCGTAAAGCGGGATGAAGCGCTGCTCGAGATCTCGACCGACAAGGTCGATGCGGAGATCCCGTCGCCTGCCGGTGGCGTGTTGACGGAAATCAAGGTTCAAGAGGGCGAGACGGTGGAGGTGCAGACCATCGTCGCCGTGATCGAGACCGACCAAGCCGCCGCCGCGTCGGTTCCCGCTCCCACAGAGCCCGCCCGGGCCGACCGAACTCCCGATGGGGAAAAGCCCTCGCCGGCCTCGGCCGCGCCACAGAAACCGCCGCGACCGGAACCGGCAGTCGCGACGGCAGCGGCGGCGGCACCGGCGGCGCCCAGCGCGGACGGCGGAAGTGAGACGTCCGACGAGCGCCTCAGACGCCGGTCCACGCCCTTGGTACGAAAGATCGCCGCCGAGCACGGTGTCGACATCGCCCAGATCGACGGAACCGGACACGCCGGGCGGGTCACCAAAAAGGATATCCTCGGCTACCTCGAGACGGCGGAGCGTCGGCCCGCGGCTGCTCCCGCCCGAGCCGCGGCCCCAGCGACGGGTGAGATCGTGCATCCGTCCGTCGAGGCGTGGAGCGGAGACCGCGTCGAACCGATGAGCCGAATCCGTAAGCTCACGGCCGATCACATGGTCATGTCCCGTCGCACCTCGGCGCACGTGGCCAGCTTTTACGAGCTGGACTACACCCAGCTCGCACGTATTCGGAAGGCGAAGAAGAAAGAATTCGAGGAGCGTGGCGCCAAGCTCACGTACCTTGGGTTCATTCTGAAGGCCGTGGCGGACAACCTGCGCAAACATCCGATTTTGAACGCGTCCGTCAGCGGCGACAACATCATCTACCGGCAGGACATCAACATCGGCATCGCCGTGGCGCTGGACTGGGGCCTGATCGTTCCGGTGCTCAAGAACGCCGACGAACTGTCGCTGATCGGGATCGCCAAACGCGTCGTTGATCTCGCCGAGCGCGCGCGAACCAAGCGGTTGAATCCGGATGAGGTCCAGCAGGGAACGTTCACGGTCACCAACCCCGGCGTCTTTGGTTCGTATGTGGGAGTGCCGATCATCAACCAGCCGCAGGTCGCCATTCTCGGGATTGGCGCGATCGAGAAACGGCCCAAAGTAATCACCCTCGATGACGGACAGGACGTGATCGCCATTCGAACCATGGGGATGCTGTCACTGTCGTACGATCATCGGGTCGTTGACGGCGCAGATGCCGATCGGTTCATGGCGGATGTGAAACACGATCTGGAAAACTTTCTCGAGGCGTCCGTCTAGACATGGCCCGCCGCACGATCGAAATCGACGGGGAGGAGTGGGACGTGTATCCGTCCGGCCGGGTAACGGTGTACGACCGGGACGAATTCGCCTTGGTGTTCGAAAAAGGGACCGGACCGAATCGGGTTCGAAGAGTATCTCGGTACTCGCCCATCGGCGCCCGACGTCGCGACGCCGCGTTGGCCGAGCTGTCCGAACGACAACTCATCGAGCTGTTCCGGCATTCTCAGGGAGCACGCACGAGCCCCGAGACGAGATACGCGCGCCGCGCGGTCTGACCGTGCCGCGCGTCGACCTCCATCTCCACTCCACCGCTTCCGACGGGGAACATCCGCCAGCCGAAGTCGTTCGGCGCGCAGCGGCGGCGGGTGTCTCCGCGATCGCCCTTACCGATCACGACACCGTGTCGGGCATCGTTGAAGCGACGAACGCCGCTGGGACCCATGGCGTTCGCGTGGTCGCCGGCTGCGAGTTGAGTGTCGCCGCGCCATGGGGCGAGCTGCATCTTCTCTCGTACTTCGTGCCGCTGGAGAACGATACGTTTTCGCGGTTTCTGATCGAACAACGCGCGATGCGGGTGACCCGCGCGGAAGAAATCCTGGACCGGTTGCGTCGTCAGGGAGTCAAGCTCGACATGGAGCACGTCGAGGACGTCGCCGGGAATGCACCGCTCGGGAGACCGCATATCGCCCGCGCGCTCATCAGAGGGAACCATATCACGAACATTCAAGAGGCGTTCGACCGCTACCTCGGCCGCGGAGGCCCGGCGTTCGTACCAAAACGGCTGCCCGATCTCTCGACTGCGTGCAAGATGGTGAAAGGCGTCGGCGGGGTGACATCGGCCGCCCACCTCGGGAGCAGAGTGACTCGGCGACGGGTTCGGGAGGCGCAACGTCTGGGCGTCGACGCGATCGAGGTGTACCACCCTTCACACGATGAGGATGCGGCGACTCGGCTCATGAATTGGACCGCCGAGCTCGGGCTGCTGCGAACCGGGGGGTCCGACTGGCACGGCGAAGGGATGTCGGGCGCCGATCGCACCTTGGGGTCACCGTCCGCTCCCGCCGAGTGGCTTTCCGAAATCGAGGCGTTGCACCGCGAGCGTGTGGACTTGAAGGCACAGAGCGCCTAACGTGTAGGACGGTCCCGAGTCGTCATTATGGAGGGGGAACTGCCGAACAAGCGTGCGTCGCGTCGGTACCGGCCAGGAGCAATCGATCGCCGGTCGCACGCCCGCGAGGCGGTTGCGCTCTTCAACCGCGGTGAATACTGGGAGGCGCACGAGCAACTCGAATACATTTGGCGCTCGATTCCCGATGACGAGGAGGCCTTGATCATTCAGGGGCTCATTCAGGCCGCAGCGGCCCTGCTGCACCGCGAGCGCGGGAACCGACACGGTGTCGCGGTTGTTGGACGGTCAGCCATAGAGAAGTTATCCCGCGCGGATCATACCGCGACGGAATTCGACACTCAGGTGTTCAGTCGTGATCTCGAGCAGGCGCTCGAAGGCGACGGGCCACCACCAACCTTGAAGCTGAGGACAGCGTGACGGGCGTAGAACGAGAAAACGAATACGATGTGATTGTCGTCGGAGGAGGACCGGCCGGGCTCTGTGGAGCGATGTACGCCGGCCGAGGTATGCTCCGGACCCTGCTCATCGAACGGGGATTGCCGGGCGGTGAGCTGCTCAACACCGAGTTGATCGAGGATTACATCGGGTTCGAGAGCATTCTCGGCCGCGAGTTGGCCGAGAAAATGACGAACCATGCTAAGAAGTTCGGTGCGGAGATCGTGACGGATATGGTCGATTCCATCGAAAAAACCAGTGACGGCGGGTTCGAGGTGCGAACGGCCCTTAGTAAGACGTACGAGGCGCCGGCGGTGATTCTGACCGCGGGGGGGACGCCGACTAAACTCGAGGTCCCCGGAGAGATCGAGTACGCCGGGAAGGGCGTCTCGTACTGTGCCGTCTGTGACGGCGCCTTTTTCAAGGGTGAAACGATCGCAGTGGTTGGAGGCGGCGATGCGGCCGTCGAAGAGGCCGATTACCTCACGCGCTACGTGGAGAAGGTCTACTTGATTCACCGGCGCGATCAGCTGCGCGCATCGCCGATTCTGCAGCGTCGGTTATTCGACAACCCGAAGATCGAAGTGATGTGGAACAAGGTGGTGGAGGAAATCCAGGGTGACGAGCGAGGCGCCAAGCAGGTGCAGCTCAAGGACACCCAGACACACGAGTCGTCGACGCTCGCGGTGACGGGCGTCTTCATCTTCATCGGTTTCCGACCCAACAGCGATCTCATCAAAGGGCACTTCGACCACGACGAAAACGGGTACGTCATCACCGATACGAACATGATGACGTCCATCGAAGGCCTGTTTGCCGCGGGCGATCTGCGACAACAGCTGACCCGCCAAATCACGACAGCCGTCGGCGACGCCACGACGGCGGCGATCGCCGTCGAGAAATATCTGTCCGAACGTAAGGACCAAGGTGCCGGGATCAGCGCAGCCTGAGGTCGTCACGCTCACCACGAGCGTCTTCCAGCAGAACGGATACATCGTTGCCGACGCCGGGACACGAGAGGCAGTGTTCGTCGATCCGGGTGAGGATGCTGGGCTTTTTTTGCGCAGGCTGGATCACGAAGGATGGACCCTCCGTGCGATCTGGCTGACGCACGCACACCTGGACCACATCCTCGGGGTGAAGGAAGTCGTCGAGGCCAAATCGGTTCCCATCTATCTCCACCCCGCGGATCGACCGCTCTACGACGGTGCGGCGGAGCAAGGCGAGTGGCTCGGTTTCCGGCCGGAGCAGCCACCGAGTCCGGATCACGAACTCTCCCACGGTGACATACTGACGATCGGTGGCTGTTCGTTTGAGGTCCGGCACGTGCCGGGGCACAGCCCCGGGAGCGTTGCGCTGGTCGGGAACGGGATGGCGTTGGTGGGAGATGCCGTGTTCGCCGGCTCGATAGGCCGCACAGATTTACCCGGCGGCCACACCGAAACCCTGCTGCACAGCATTCGCAGTCAGCTCCTCACGTTGCCCGACGACACCTTGCTCTACTCCGGCCACGGTCCGGTGACGACTGTCGGGAACGAACGATTGACGAATCCGTTTCTCACCGGGGTGTCGCAGCTTGGCTGTTGAACGGGCGGGGGTGGTTCAGCCCCAGTCAACCGTGGACGTAGCGGGGGCCGATCCCCTCACATCCGACAATGCGACCGATCGGCTCGTCTGCCTACGGTGTGGGTTCTCCGTCCGCTCTAAGCCCTGGGGGTGCAAGAACCCCTGCTCGAACTGCGGGTTCGTCTATCCGCTCGGTGATTGCTCGGACTGACTAGGTGTCGGGTGTCAGGTGTCAGGTGTTAGGTGTTAGGTGTTAGGTGCTAGGTGTTAGGGGCTAGGTGTTAGGTGTTAGGTGTTAGGTGGGACGGGTAGTGCGTGGGGGATGGGGAGTGGGGTTACAGCGGGACGGGACGCCTAGCATCAGATTCTATTCCACGTCCATGCTGCAACAATGCCGAAGGGGGGATTCGAACCCCCACGGGCTTACGCCCACTGCGCCCTGAACGCAGCGCGTCTACCAGTTCCACCACTTCGGCGGGGAACTTCCGAGGTGCGGTGCGAATATTGACATGGGTGTCAGTAGCAGTCAAGGCTCGGGTTGACCACTCGGAAACGGTTATCTATCTTCGACTTAGCTTGTGTCACCTTCGCGAAGGGCCGATGCGTCGGCCGACCAGATCGTGGCCCGAAATCGCAAGGCCCGGCATGACTACCACATCGTCGACACGTGGGAGGCGGGCCTGGTCTTGACCGGGACCGAGATCAAATCCGTCCGGGCGGGGAAGGTCAGCCTGAAGGGGGCGTTTGGCTTGGTCCGAAACGGGGAAATCTGGTTGGAAGGCCTGAACATCGCGCCGTACACCTCCGCCGGCTACGTGAACCACGAGCCGGAGCGGCCTCGGAAAGTACTCATGCACCAGCGAGAGATCCGTCGGCTGGTTGGCGCGCTCCAGCAGAAAGGCCTCACGCTGGTCCCGCTCGACATGCATCTCACCAAAGGGTGGGCAAAGGTGACGTTGGGGCTCGGCCGCGGCAAGAAACACTACGACAAGCGTGAAGACGTGAAGCAGCGGGACGCCGCACGCGATGCTGCGCGCGCCATGGGTCGACGACGATGAACACGCTCGTCACGCTGGTGAGTTTGTGGACCTTCGCCTTCGTGCCCGGAGAATCGCCGGCACCGACGTCGATCGTCGTCTCGACGACGAGCGGTGTCACGCGGATTCCGGTCTCGATGGAGCGCGGTCAGCCGACCATTCCCATCCCACTCTTGGCGCGGGCACTGCCCGTCTCGTCCGAGATCCAGTCAGACTGGGTCGTGATTCAGTTCGCGCGAGAGCCGTTTCGTTTTTTGCTGGGCGCACCCGTGCTGATGCACCGGCGAAAGCTCGTCCCGCTCGTTTCGAGCGCGTACGTCTTGCGTGATACGGTGTTCGTTCCGCTACAGTGGTTGACGGACTACGTGCCGCGGTTCTTTCGCGAAGCGTATCGCTACGATCCCTATGCGGCGCGGTTCGAAGAAACTCGCCTGAGCCCGATTCTCGCACAGGATCGGCTCCGGATGGCCAAACCCGGGAGCCGTGCCGCCCGGCGTGGGTTCAAGCTGCAGCACAAAGTCGTGATCGACGCCGGACACGGGGGGACCGATCCCGGGAACCCCGGTCTCAGGCTGCCGAAGAACGTCCAAGAGAAGGACGTGACCCTGGCGATTGCTCAGGCGTTGCGAGTGGAGTTACAAACTCGTGGCGTCGAGGTGGTGATGACGCGCGTCCGTGACACGCTGATCAGTATTTACGACCGGGCGCCGATGTGTTCGGAGGACTGCGCGTTGTTCGCGAGCATCCACGTCAACAGCATGCCATCGGGGAGACGGAACGAGGCCGTAAACGGAATCGAAACGTATTTTCTCGGCGCATCGCGCACCGCCGAAGCAAACCGCGTCGCGGAAATGGAAAACGATGCACTCCGGTACGAAACCGGACGAGCCCTCGTCGACGACGATCCGCTCACGTTCATCCTGAAAGACCTCCACGCAAACGAGTATCTGCGCGAATCGGCAAACTTGGCCAACTTGGTGCAACACCGGGCGGCAAAGGTCCATCCGGGCGCCGACCGCGGAGTGTCGCAGCACAACGGATTCATTGTGCTTCTCGCGGCCAGGCGGCCGGCCATCCTCTTGGAGGCCGGGTTCGCCACCAATCGTCGGGATGCCAGATTCCTTGCGTCCGAGTCCGGACAACGGGCATTGGCCCAAGCGATCGCCGACGGCATCGAAGAGTATCTCCTGCAATACGAACGGAAAGTCATGGTCGGGGTCGGTCCGTGAGACGGAGACACGTGCTCGGTGTCGGCCTGCTGCTCGTTGTCGGTGGTTGCGCCTACTACAACGGCTTGTACAACGCGAACCGGCTTGTCAAAGCAGCCCAAAAGGCCGATCGGGAAGGGAGGCCGGGAGAAGCCACGGCACTGTGGGCGCAGGCGGCGGTTAAGGCCGAATCCGTCGTGACCCGATATCCCAGGAGCAAACATCGTGACGACGCCGGCCTGTTGCACGGCCGCGCGCTGCAAGCGTCGGGTCAGTGCGCCCGGGCGATCGAGCCGCTCGAAGCGACTGTGGCCATGACGCCCGATGCGCGCATCAAACACGCGGCCCAGCTCACGCTCGGAAAATGTCTCCTGAATCTCGGCCGGCCGGATTCGGCGATTGCCGTGCTTTCCCCGGTCGTGACCGGCCAGGACTCCCAGACCGTGTGGGAGGCGCGTCTTTGGCGTGGTCGTGCATTCATGGCGCTCGCCAATCATCACCGAGCGATACGCGACCTGGAGCAGAGTATGGCGGAGGGCGCCGCGTTCCCACTGGCAGTTGCGTACAGCCGGGTCGGGCGGTCGGACGATGCTGCCCGTGTGTTGGATCCCCAGGTGTCCCGCCCGTTCCGAGAAATTGTTTGGCTGGCAACGCTCGATTCCTTGGCGGAACACCGCCCGGAGTTGTCGGCTGATCTCACCGACAGGCTCGTCGCGCGGTCGCGCATCACGGAGGGTGAGCGGGCTCGGTTGCTGCTGATCGACGGAAAACGGTGGCGCCGCCTCGGCGACGACCGACGTGCCGAAGAACGGTTCGCCGCGGCGGTAGTGGCGGCGCCTGATTCGGTCGAGGGAAGGGAGGCAAGGGCCGAACGGCTGTTTGCCGCGCTTCGTCAGTCCAATGACCTCGGGCACGCCGCCGCGATTCTCGATACGCTGCGAGACCCTCGCCCGCAGATGGCGTTGCCTCCGAGCGCGAACGAGGCGAAGCGTATCCTCGAGCGGGCGGTCGGAACTCTCGTAGCGGACTCGACCGCGGCCACCGAGTTTCTCATGTTCCTTGCCGCGGAGCAGGTCCGCGACTCACTCGGCGCATTGCCGCTCGCTGCCCGGATATTCGGGGAGATTCCAGCGAGATACCCCAGCTCGGTCATCGCTCCCAAGGCTCTTCTGGCGGCCGCGGCGATCGATGCCCAGGTTTCTGACTCTTTGCTTGGCATTCTCCAGGCGCGGTACGCCACGTCGCCGCACGCCCTGGCCCTCCGGGGTCTCGGAGGCGACGCGTTCCGGGCCATCGAGGACTCGATCCTCGGTCTTTTGGGGTTCTTTGGCAGCGACGGCGAGTTAAGCCCAGGAGTGGAGGGAGTCGGGGTCCGCGAGCGCGGCGCCACCGAGACCAAACCAAAGAAGCCAGGCACCGTTCCGTATCGTTGAATTCAACAACAGCTCCGATCCACGTTTTCGGAACCGCGTTTCAAAATCCGATTCTGCTCGCGGCCGGTACGGCGGGGTTTGGGCAGGAGATCGCGGGCGTCACGGCACTCGATCGGCTGGGCGGGCTCGTCACCAAGGCGGTGAGTCCCGAGCCGCGGGGCGGTCATGCACCCCCACGGGTGGCAGAGTTCTCGGGCGGAATGCTGAACGCCGTCGGACTCGCGAATCCTGGACTGGACCACGTTTACACGGTGGCGCTCCCGTGGCTCGAGGCCCATCTGGCGCGAGCCCGTGTGCTCGTGAACGTTGTTGGTGCGTCGGTCGCCGATTTCGTGACGGTGGTTCGCCGGCTGGGAGGGGCGCCGATCGTCACGGCGTTCGAGCTCAACGTGTCGTGCCCGAACACCGAGCAGGGGAACCGTGAGTTCTCCGCCGACCACGAGGTGTTGGTCGATCTCGTAAGACGCTGCACGAGTGAGACCTCGAAGCCGCTGATCGTGAAACTCGCGCCCAACCTCCCAGACATCATCGCCACCGCCGAAGCGGCGGCGACCGCCGGGGCGGGCGGGTTTACCCTGGTGAACACGATGCCGAGCGCGTCATTTGATTTTGGAGATGCGGTGCCAACCCCAGGGTCTCGCCTCGGGTTCCG
This sequence comes from Gemmatimonadales bacterium, assembly GCA_041604955.1. Taxonomy (GTDB): domain Bacteria; phylum Gemmatimonadota; class Gemmatimonadetes; order Gemmatimonadales; family GWC2-71-9; genus JBFHWR01. The sequence goes on from JBFIZG010000004.1 coordinate 12,085, forward strand.
CTCCGGCGGTGTGAGTGGCCCCCCGTTGCTCGCGCTTGGCGTTCGGGCAGTGCGGCAGGTCTGCCGGGAGATCGACTTGCCGGTCATCGGTGTCGGGGGGATTCGGTCGATCGACGACGTTCGGCAATACCTTTCCGCGGGGGCGTCGCTGGTGGCCGTCGGTACCGCCGCGCTCGCCGATCCCCGGGTGCCGGAACGGCTGGTCTCCGCCTGGAACACACATGGCTGAGGTCATTGTCGCACTGGACGTGCCAGACTCGAGGGTGGCGCTTCGTCTGGTGGACGGAATCCCAAACCTCAAGTGGGCCAAGGTGGGGCCGGTGCTGTTTTTGGATGGGGGGCCGACACTCGTCTCGGAGCTGAAGAGTCGGGACATTAGGGTGTTCCTCGACCTCAAGTGGCACGACATTCCCAACAGTGTCGCTGGCGCCGTCAGGCAGGCGGCTGCCCTCGGCGTCGATTTGGCGACCGTGCACGGTTTGGGAGGCCGGGCGATGCTCGCGGCTGCGGTCGAGGCGGCGGGCCCTATGAAGATTGTGGCGGTCACGGTCCTGACATCTCACTCGGCAGCCGACTACTGGGAAACCGTAGGACGAGCGGAGGGAGAAACTCTCGAGGATGAAGTGGTTCGGCTCGGCCGATTGGCGGTGAGCGCTGGGGCGCATGGGATCGTCACGTCGCCGGATGAGGCGGCTGCCGTTCGGACCGCTGTGGGCGATGGACCGTGGATAGTCGTTCCCGGCATCCGGCCGGCTGGGAGTTCCAGCGACGATCAGCACCGTGTCGCGGAGCCAAGACGGGCCGTGTCCGAAGGAGCAACTCATCTCGTAATCGGACGCCCGATCGTCCGAGCCAAAGACCCACGTGCGGTGTATGACAGTGTCTGGGAAGAGGTTCGACGACTATGAGGGTATTGTGAAACGAAACGTCTTTTTCAGGTTGGCGGCGCGGGTGGCGGGGGGCGTGTTGGTCTGCCAGTGTGCGATGGTGGTCCCCGGGATTGCTCAGACAGAACTCGATCGCGTGCTCCAGGAAGCCCGCACTGCATGGTTGGAGCATGAGGTGGAGAGCTTGGTACGGAGAAGCGACACCGTCCGGCTGAATCTGCCCCGGGTGACAGCGGCGTCACTTCGACCCATGCAAGCCGCCCGCTTGTTGGCCAACTACCTGAAACCGACCCGTGAAGTGTCCTTCGATGTTCGAGGCCTCCGGACCCTGGCAGAAGACCATGCCTACGCCGAGGTCCGGCGCGTGTTCCTAGTCCTGGGAACCGAGGAAGAGCGGCAGGAGACCGTCTTTCTCGGATTCAGGCGGCTCGACGGCCAGTGGCGGCTCCGTGAAGTTCGTGTGATGCCATAACCTCCTCCACCGGCGACTCCTCGACCGGCCGCACCACCCCTCCGGAGGTCCCCCGAGCCGACCCTACTACCCGGCGTAAACGTTCACTTGCGCTGTACTTACGCCCCATCTATATTGACAGGCTACCGGAACTCCAATCACGTCAGGGGTAAAGCGGTGAAGGTTCGGTCGAGTGTCAAGCCGATGTGTGAGCATTGCAAAGTGGTTCGCCGCAAGGGTGTAACCCGGGTCATTTGCAAGCGAAACCCCAAGCACAAACAGCGGCAGGGATAGCATGGCACGCATTGCCGGAGTCGACTTGCCGCGAGAGAAACGCGTTGAGGCTGCGCTCACGTACATCTACGGTGTTGGTCGGCCCACCGCGCGACGGATTCTCGATTTGACCGCGGTGAACGCCGATACGCGTGTGCGGGACTTGTCGGATGCGGAAGTCGCCAGGTTGCGGCAGGCGATCGATCGCAACACCAAGGTCGAGGGCGCCCTCAGGACGGAAGTTGCGATGAACGTGAAGCGACTCATGGATATCAGCAGCTACCGTGGCGTTCGGCACCGGCGAGGACTGCCGGTACGCGGACAACGTACCCATACCAATGCCCGAACGAAGAAAGGCCCGCGGCGGCCCATCGCGGGCAAGAAGAAAGTGACGAAATAGGTCGGCGACACCATGGCACAAGGGAAAGGCAGTTCGAAGCGATCCAAGAAGGTGGTCGAAGCCGAGGGGATCGCACATATCACCGCGACCTTCAACAACACGCTCATCACGATTACGGACTTGCAGGGCAACGCCATCGTGTGGGGTTCGGCAGGCAAATCGGGATTCAAGGGATCCAAGAAATCCACGTCGTTCGCCGCCACGGTGGCAGCGGACAACTGTGCGCGTGAGGCCATGAATCTCGGTGTTCGGAAGGTCCAGGTCCGGGTACAAGGGCCGGGTTCGGGTCGGGAGTCGGCGATCCAGGCGCTGGCGGGGGCGGGGCTTCAGATTAGCGCGATTCGTGACGTGACCCCGATTCCCCACAATGGGTGCCGCCCGCCCAAGAAGAGACGGGTGTAGTCGTGGGACGCTATGCGGGTCCCGTGTGCAAGCTGTGTCGCCGAGAGGGCACGAAGCTCTTTCTCAAGGGCACGAGGTGCCTGACGGAGAAATGTTCGGTCGATCGTCGCGCGTACGCGCCGGGACAGCACGGTCAGGCGTGGGCTCGGCGACGCAAGGCGTCGGAATATGCGAAGCAGCTTCGCGAAAAACAGAAGGTGAAACGCATTTACGGGATGTCGGAGCGGCAGTTCCGCAACACGTTTGAGCGCGTCCGGCAGCTTCCGGGTGCAACGGGTGAGAACTTGCTCGTCGCCCTCGAGTCGCGGCTCGACAACATCGTGTATCGCATGGGGTTCGCCCCGAGTCGGAACGCGGCGCGTCAGCTCGTTCGACACAAACATGTCGAAGTCAGCGGGCGTAAAATCGACATTCCATCGTATAGAGTGAAGAAGAATCAGGAAATACGGGTGGCCGAGGCGAGTCGTGATCTCACGATCGTCCGCGCGTCACTCGACGCGCTGTCCCGGGCCACGCCGGTTGCGTGGCTCACGGTAGACGCGGAAAAAGTCACCGGTAAGGTGACCGACGTACCTACTCGCGAAACAATTCCTATTGCTGCCCAAGAGCAACTCATCGTCGAGCTCTACTCAAAGTAACATGACAATCGATCTCGCAGGTCTAGTCCATCCGCACGTCGTCGAGATGACGAAACGCGATGACATCAAGAACGCCGCCGAGTTCCGGCTGCAGCCGCTGGAGCGGGGGTTCGGGTACACGCTGGGCAACGCGTTGCGCCGCATGCTCCTGTCGTCGTTGCGTGGTACCGCCGTGTGGGCCTTCAGGCTCGAAGGCGTGGTCCACGAACATCAAACGGTCCCGAGCGTCGTGGAGGACATCCATCAGATCATTCAGCGGCTCAAGTCGCTGACGCTGGTGCTGTCGGAGGATGTCGACGAAGCGGTCATGCATCTCAAGGTCGACAAGGCCGGTGTGGTGCGCGCCAAGGACATCGAGGCGCACGGCTCCGTGCAGTTGATGGACCCTGATCAGCCGCTGTTCACGCTCCAAGAGGATCGCGAAATCACCGGCGAACTCTACGTCAACAAGGGTCGGGGCTACGTCGAGGCGTCACAGCATCCCATCGACCGGTCGCTTCCTGTCGACCTCGTGCGGATCGACGCGGTCTACAATCCGGTGCGCCGAGCGAACTTCACGGTGGCGGAAACCCGCGTCGGCCAACGAACGGACTACGATAGTGTCACACTGACCGTGCAGACCGACGGCGCGATTTCCCCGGAGGATGCCGTCGCCTACGCTGCGGCGCTGTTGCAAGAGCATCTTCGGTACTTCACAGATTTCGGTCACGTACCGGCTCCCAGAGAAGGCGCGGAGAACACCCAGGCCGCCGATGCCGCCGAGCTCCGTGACCTCCTGTCGAAGCCGATCGACGACTGCGGGCTCTCCGTCCGGTCGCTGAACTCGCTCAAGAACTCGAGTATTAGCACTCTGGGCGACCTGGTCCGGTATACCGAGGACGAGATGCTCAAAGTGAAGAATGTCGGCGACAAGGCCCTTGGGGAGATCGCCGAAATGCTGCGCCGGGAAGGCCTGAGCTTTGGAATGGAAGTTTCCGAGCAAGAGGGCGTGGTGACGGTCTCGAGCCCCACGGAAGTAACCGTGGGCGCCAGCGACGCCGAAACGAGCGAGCCGGTCTAACGATGCGTCACCGCAAGAAGGGTCGTCAGCTCGGGCGTTCGGCGAGCCACCGGAGGGCGGTGCTTCGGAACATGGCTGCGTCCCTATTCCGGCACGAGCGGGTCGTGACGACCGAGGCCAAGGCCAAGGAGCTTCGTCCGTACGCCGAGCGTCTCATCACCTGGGCGCGGCGCGGCGATTTGCACGCCCGCCGGCAGGTGGAGCGCAAGCTCAAGGAACGTGATGTCACGGGCCGGCTCTTTAGCGAGATCGGACCGCGGTTTGCCGGCCGTCCGGGTGGCTACACGAGAATCGTCAAGCTCGGACACCGTGTTGGTGACGGAGCTGAAATGGCGCGAATTGAGCTTCTCGCTCAGTAGCGGAACGTGGAGACCGACAGCAAGAGGAGTGGGGGCCCGGAGGTTCCCACTCCTTTTTACGAGGGCGCCGCGAGCGCAGTGCCGCGTGGTGCTTTGACGACGCGGTTCGACCTGATACACCGCGTGCACGCGCGAATCCGCTTCGGGGAGCCGTTCACGAGTGCACGGACGCGCTGGAGGTTGGGAAACCACCGGCGTCGGTTCTTGTTATTTGCGTGGCTCACGTGGTTACCGGCTCTCGGCCGCTTGCCACAGATCTCACAAACGCGGGCCATGACGATCCTAGGCTTGGAGTCGCGATCTTGAATTCACCCTCGATTTCGAGGTCCCGAAACCTAAACGCCGACGGCAGTTCCTTCAAGGCGGTCCCTCGTGCCGTCTCGCCTCGCTGCTTACCAGGGTCCGCATGCCGACTGCACTCATAACGGGGATCACGGGGCAGGACGGATCCTATCTGGCCGAGTTCCTGTTGGATAAGGGCTACGACGTGATCGGCGTGGTGCGCCGGACGTCGCACGAGTCCTACGAGCGGATCGAGCACCTCATCGATCGCGTCGATATCGTGCCAGCCGACCTGCTCGATCAGCACTCGCTTACCACGGTGATTCGTGATTCTCAGCCGGAGGAGGTCTACAACCTCGCTGCCCAGAGCTTCGTGCCCACCAGTTGGAGCCAGCCGGTCTTGACCGGCGAGTTCACGGCGCTCGGTGTGACGCGTATTCTCGAGGCAATTCGCCTCGCCCATCCGGCGGCAAAGTTCTATCAGGCAAGCTCGTCGGAGATGTTTGGCAAGGCAGTTGAGACGCCGCAGAACGAGTCGACGCCGTTCTATCCGCGGTCCCCATACGGGGTCGCCAAGGTCTATGGCCATTGGATCACGGTCAACTATCGCGAATCCTATAACTTGTTTGCCGTCAGCGGCATTTTGTTCAACCACGAATCCCCGCGCCGTGGCCTCGAATTCGTCACGCGCAAGGTCACGCACGGAGCGGCCAAGATCAAACTCGGTCTGGCCGACACGCTGCACTTGGGCAACCTCGATGCGCGCCGCGATTGGGGGTTCGCCGGCGACTACGTCGCGGCGATGTGGCACATGCTCCAACAGCCGGAGCCCGACGACTACGTTGTGGGGTCTGGTGTCACTCACACGGTCCGCGACCTCGTGGAGATTGCCTTCGAGCACTTGGGGTTGGATTGGAAGCGGCACGTGCAGGTACACCCGGACCTGCTGCGTCCGGCTGACGTGGAGATCTTACAAGCCGATTGCAACAAGGCCAAGCGGGTGTTCGGGTGGCAACCGACGGTGTCGTTTCGTGACCTCGTGATCATGATGGTCGACTCGGATCTCGCTCGACTCGCGGACCGCGCGTGAAGGTCCTGGTCACGGGCGCGGACGGGTTTGTCGGACATCATCTTGCCGCCCGGTTGCTCGATAAGGGGCATGACGTGACCGGCGCCGTGCGATCAACCCGGGACGCGCATTCCCGTCCGCTGCCTGGGGCGGTGAGACAGGCGGAATTCGACTTGCGCGACGGGGCGTCGGTGAATCGGTTGGTGGCCGAGGGATGGGAGGCCGTGGTGCACCTGGCTGCTATCGCATCTGGCGCCGAAGCCACCCGAGATCCCATCGACGCGTGGGAGATCAACGCTGTGGGAACCGCCCGGTTGGCAACGGCGCTGGGTCACCAGGTCTCGGGATCTGAGGGCCCCCTGCTGATTGTCGCGTCGACGGGCGAAGTCTACGGTGCGGATTCCCGCCGCCCCCGGGTCGAGATCGATTCGGTGGTCCCGAACTCCCCGTACGCCGCGTCCAAGTTCGCCGCCGAGATCGCCGCGCTCGAGATCCATCGACGCACCGGGCTCAGAGTCGTGGTGACCCGCGCTTTCGCTCATACCGGGCCGGGGCAGGACGACCGGTATGTCGTGCCCGCCTTTGCCGCCAGGATTCTGGTGGCGAAACAACGGAAGGCGCCTGCCATCAAAGTCGGTCGTCTCGACGCCGTTCGGGAGTTCATGCATGTCTCCGACGTCGTCGATGCCTATACGCGGCTTCTCACGGCGGGCGTGCCTGGAGAGATCTACAACATCGCGTCGGGGATCGGATTCTCCGTTCGCGAGATCTTTGATCGGTTGAGTGAGATGTTATCGTATGCGCCGATACTGGAGGTCGACCAAGGTTTGGTTCGTGCGTCCGCCATTCCCTACCTTGTAGGTGATGGCGCCAAGCTCCGAGCCGCGACCGGGTGGACCCCAACGATCGGGATCGAGCAAACACTAGCAGAGGTCATCCGTGCCCAAACGAACTGATCTCAACAAGATCCTCTTGATCGGATCGGGGCCGATCGTGATCGGTCAGGGGGCGGAGTTCGACTATTCCGGGACCCAGGCAGTGAAGGCGCTGAAGGAAGAAGGGTACGAGGTCGTGCTCGTGAACTCCAATCCGGCGACCATCATGACCGATCCGGAGCTTGCGGATCGGACATATGTGGAGCCGGTCACCGAGCACTGGGTGACGAAAGTCATCGAGCGGGAGCGCCCCGATGCCTTGCTGCCCACTATGGGCGGCCAGACCGCGCTCAACGTCGCCATGGCCTTGGCTTCGAAGGGCGTGCTGGAAGCCAACGGGGTCGAACTCATTGGCGCCGATCAACGCGCGATCCAACTCGCCGAAGACCGGCGTGATTTTGGCGAAGCCATGCAGCGCATTGGCCTGAAGGTCCCCATGGGGACGGTGGTGTCCTCGCACGAAGAAGCACTGCAGGCGATCGAGACGATCGGCTATCCCGCCATCATACGACCGTCGTTCACGCTCGGCGGCACCGGGGGTGGCGTGGCGTACAATAGAGAAGAGTACGAAGCGAACGTGCAGCAGGCGCTCGATCTCTCACCGGTCGGTTCGGCTCTGATCGAGCAGTCGGTGCTCGGGTGGAAGGAGTTCGAGCTCGAAGTCATGCGCGACCACCGTGACAATGTGGTCATCGTGTGTTCCATCGAAAACTTCGACCCGATGGGCGTCCATACCGGTGACTCGATCACGGTCGCCCCGGCCATGACGCTCACGGACCGCGAATACCAGCGCATGCGGGATGACGCAATTGCCATTATTCGCGAGATCGGCGTGGATGCGGGCGGATGCAACATCCAGTTCGCCGTGAATCCCGACGACGGCGAGATGTTGGTGATCGAGATGAACCCCCGGGTGTCGCGTTCGTCGGCGCTCGCGTCCAAGGCGACCGGGTTCCCCATCGCGCGAATCGGAGCAAAGCTCGCAGTGGGGTATACGCTGGACGAGCTTCCCAACGACATCACGAAGAGCACGCCGGCGTCATTCGAACCGGTGCTCGATTATGTCGTCGTCAAGTTCCCCAGGTTCGCGTTCGAGAAGTTCCCGCACGCCGATGCCACGCTGACGACGCAGATGAAGTCGGTGGGCGAATCGATGGCCATCGGTCGCACGTTCAAGGAAGCGTTTCAGAAGGGCATTCGCGCGCTGGAGGTGGATCGGCCTGGCTGGGCGACGGGAGCATCGCCGAAAGACGATGGGCTCCCGTCAAACGACGTCGAGGAGATTCGGCTGGCGCTTCGCACACCGACGGCGAACCGCGTGTTTCAGCTCAAGTGGGCGATGGAGGCGGACGTGCCGATTGCCGAGATCGCCAAGGCGAGTCGGATCGACCCGTGGTTCTTGAGCCAACTGCACGAACTCGTGGTCGCGGAACGGGAATTTCGCGCCGCCGCCACGGTCGACAAAACAGCGGTCCGGTCCATGAAGCGGCAGGGCTTCTCGGACAGGCAGCTTGGGGACTGCCGCGGGATGTCCGAACAGGAATTCCGACAACTCAGATGGGATCTGGATGTCCGTCCCAGCTACAAGGTCGTCGATACCTGCGCCGGGGAGTTTCCCGCGGCGACACCGTATTTCTATTCCACCTACGACCACGAGAACGAGGCCGAACCGCTGGGTGCGTCGGGAATCGTCATCCTCGGCAGTGGTCCGAACCGCATCGGGCAGGGAGTCGAGTTCGACTATTGCTGTGTTCGCGCAGGGCTCGCGCTCCGGGAGATGGGACATCGGACCATCATGATCAACTCGAACCCGGAGACCGTCTCGACCGATTTCGACATTTCGGATCGTCTGTATTTCGAGCCGCTCACCCTGGAAGACGTGCTCGAGGTCGTATTGTTGGAACAGCCCAGAGGCGTCGTGGTGCAACTGGGTGGCCAAACGCCGCTTAAGCTCGCGAAGCCGCTCGAGAAGGCGGGCGTATACATCCTCGGAACGAGTCCTGAGGCAATCGACTTCGCCGAAGACCGTCACCGGTTTGACGAACTCTCCCGCAAACTGGGTGTCAAACAACCGCCGAGCGGGACCGCCGTGGACGAAGCGGGAGCGGTCGCGGTCGCGAACCGGATCGGGTACCCGGTTTTGGTGCGGCCGTCGTACGTGTTGGGTGGACGCGCGATGCAAATCGTGTACGACGAGCCCTCGCTCAGAAGCTACTTCAGCCATGCCATCAAAGCGTCTCCCGAACACCCCGTCTTGATCGACTGTTTTCTCGAAGACGCGTTCGAAGCCGACGTCGATGCGATTGCTGACGGCACCAACTGCGCCATCGGCGGGGTCATGCAACACATCGAAGACGCCGGGATCCACTCCGGGGACTCGGCGTGTGTCTTGCCGCCGTACCTGATTGCCGAACCCGCCGTCGAGCAGATGCGCCGGTACACCAAGGAGTTTGCGAAGGTGCTCGGGGTTGTGGGGCTCATCAACGTTCAGTACGCGGTGAAGGACGGAGTCGTGTACGTACTCGAGGTGAATCCGCGGGGATCGAGGACGGTTCCCTTCGTCAGCAAGGCCTCCGGCGTTTCCTTGGCCAAGCTCACCGCCGCCATCATCGTCGGCCGAACGCTGTCCGATCTTGGGATCAGCGATGTCCCGCCCATGTCGTGGGTGGCGGTCAAGGAGGCGGTCTTTCCGTTTACGAAGCTTCCCGGCGTAGACACGCTGTTGGGACCGGAGATGCGATCGACTGGCGAGGTCATGGGGCTCGCAGACAGTCTCGGGATGGCATTTGCCAAAGCGCAATCCGCTGCCGGCGCCGCGCTCCCGCTCGAAGGCCGCATCTTCGTGTCGGTCAATGACCGCGATAAACCCACCGTAACGCCTATCGTCCGTCGGTTCCACGAGATGGGTTTCGAAGTCTTGGCCACGGAGGGCACGGCTCGGTATTTCAAGTCGAGCGGCATCACCGCGAAGAGCGTGCTCAAAGTGCACGAGGGCCGCCCCAACGCCGCCGATTTGATCGTGTCCGGCCAAGTGCAACTCATGATCAACACGCCGCTAGGGAAGTTGACACAGCAGGACGACTATACGATCAGACGCATCGCGTTGCAGCGCGGTGTGCCGTACACCACGACGATGTCTGCCGCCAGCGCCGCGTGCGACGCGGTGCTCGCGCTCCGGAGCCGGCGCGGCACCGTGCGCTGCCTTCAAGAATGGTATGACGCGAGCAACACCGGGACGGCCACGGCATCGACAGGTGCGGCGCACGGTGACGTCCTGAGACAAGCACGGCTCCTGTGAGCACGGCGGTTCTCCAAGAACTCTCGTCTCGCGTGCGCGGGCAGGTGGTGTTCGATGAGCCGCTTGCCCGATACACGACCTATCGCATCGGCGGACCGGCCGGCGCGTTGGTGAAGCCTCAGGGCGTCGAGGACGTCAGCGAAGTGATGCGATTCTGCGCTGAATCGGGCACCCAGTGGGTGGTGCTCGGCCTGGGATCGAACGTGCTGATTTCCGACAGGGGGTTCCAAGGCCTCGTGATCCGGATCGGGCGGGGAATGGACGTGGTGGAACGGGAAGCCGGGTCGGCGTCGTGGCGTGTCGGAGCCGGATTGCCCACGCCACGTCTCGCACGGCAGACGGCACGCGCGGGGATGGCCGGCGTGCATCGCCTCATCGGTGTTCCAGGAACGGTGGGTGGCGGTGTGTTCATGAATGCGGGCGCGCACGGGCAGGAGTTTCGCGATTGCGTCCGTTCGGTCGAGCTGGTCGATGCGCACGGGTCGGCGCACACGATGTCGGGCGCGGACATCGCATGGCAGTACCGGTCGAGCGGTCTTCAGGGCATCGTCACGGCGGCTGCGCTCGAGTTGGCGCCGGCCGACCCCGACGATCTTTTCGCCGAGATTCGCCGCCACTTCCGCTGGCGACGAGAGGGAACTCCGTTCGATCAGCCGTGTTGTGGATCGGTGTTTCGAAATCCGGGCGGCAGTGAGACACGAACCGCTGGACAACTCATCTCGGCAGCCGGGCTCAAGGGATTTCAGGTTGGCGGCGCGCAGGTCTCGACCAAGCATGCCAACTACATCATCAACGCGGGGAATGCGACGGCCGCTGACGTCTTGGCGGTGATCGATGCCGTTCGAGAACGGGTTCTCGTAGAATTCCGGGTTGAGCTCCAACTCGAGGTCCAGGTCATTCAATGACCGACTACTTCGTCCACGAGAGCGCCTACGTCGATGACGGCGCACGGATCGGCAAAGGGACCAAAATCTGGCACTTTTGCCACGTGATGCCCGATGCCGTGATCGGCGAAGGTTGCAATCTCGGGCAGAACGTCGTCGTCATGCCGCGTGTCGAAGTTGGGAACCGCGTCAAGATCCAGAACAACGTCTCACTCTACGAAGGCGTTGTGCTGGAGGACGAAGTGTTCTGTGGTCCATCGTGTGTCTTTACCAACGTGAGCACCCCACGCGCCAGCGTGTCACGCCGGGGAGAATATCAGCGGACACACGTACGCCGTGGCGCCACCATCGGGGCCAACGCCACCATCGTCTGTGGCGTGACGCTTGGCGAGTTCTGCCTCGTGGGCGCTGGCGCCGTGATCACGTCTGATGTCCCACCATTTGCGCTGATGGTCGGAGTCCCGGCTCGCCGGGTGGGATGGATGTGCCGCTGTGGGGAACGGCTGCACCCGACCGGCGACAAGGCTATCTGTGAGCGCTGTTCTGCGGGGTACCGGGTGGCGGCGCAGAACCTCGTCGCGATTGACCCACCGGACGTGGTCGGCTAAGTTAGTTTGTTTATTGAACTTGGAAATCGAGTGACTGTCCCGTTTCTGGACCTGAAGGCCCAGTTTGAGGCGATCAAACACGAAGTGCTTCCCGCACTCCTGTCCGTCGTAGAAAGCCAGCGGTTCATTCTGGGCGAACCGGTGACCCGGATCGAAGAAGAAATCGCGGCGATGAGTTGTACCCGTTTCGGCATTGGCTGTGCGAGCGGGACGGATGCGTTGTTCCTCGCCCTCAAGACATTGGACCTCGTTCCCGGCGACGAGGTCATCACGACGCCGTTTACGTTCTTTGCGACCGCCGGCGCGATCGTGAACGCCGGCGGTAGGCCTGTCTTCGTCGACATCGAGCCCGCGTCATTCAACATCGACGTGTCGCGACTAGAAGCGGCGATTACGGAACGCACCCGGGCAATCGTCCCGGTGCACCTGTTTGGCCAGATGGCGGTCATGGAACGGATCATGTCGTTGGCGAGCCGGTACGGCCTCACCGTGATCGAGGATGCCGCGCAGGCGATTGGGGCCCGGCGCCGAATCGACGATGAGTGGCGTCCCGCCGGTTCGATCGGAGCCATGGGGACGCTCTCGTTTTTTCCGAGTAAGAACCTCGGTGGGTGGGGTGATGGAGGCATGGTCATAACCAGCGACCACGCCATGGCCGAGCGCGTCCGCCGGCTTCGGACTCACGGCGGCCGAAAGAACTACCATCACGATGAGGTGGGAGTGAATAGCAGGCTCGACGCCGTGCAGGCGGCGGTGTTGCTCGCCAAGCGGTCGCATTTGCAGGATTGGAACGCCGCGCGCCGGGCACACGCCGCCGCGTACAGCGAGAGCTTTCACGATGTCGATGGCATCGAGCCGCCGGTGACGGACGCCGCGAACGAACACGTCTTTCATCAGTACACCGTGCGCGCTCGCGAGCGGGACGGGTTGCTCGAGCATCTGCGCAAGCGGGAGATCGGGGCGGCCGTCTACTACCCCATCCCATTGCACGAGCAACCCTGTTTCTCGAATCTCGCGTACCGCGCGGGCGCGTTTCCAGAAGCGGAGCGCGCGGGCCGGGAAGTTTTGTCGCTCCCCATCTACCCGGAGCTGGACGCGCGCCAGCGGGACGCCGTCGTGGCCGCGGTGCAGGAGTTCTACGCGTGAGCGCGCTCAAGATCGCGGTGATTGGGGCAGGGAACTGGGGACGGAATCACGTGCGGGCGGTCATGTCCCACCCTGAGGCGGAGTTGGCGGCCGTGTGTGATCTCAAGGCGGATCGCCGCGCGGCGATTCAGCGTGCGCATCCGGCCGCGTTCGTGACCGAAAGCGTCGAGGCGGCAATTGAGCGAGCGGAGGCGGTGGTCGTCGCGACGACCGCGGCGACGCATGCTGAGTTGACGACGCAGATCCTGGAGCACCGAAAGCCGGTGTTGGTGGAAAAACCGTTTGCGCTCTCGGTACGGGATGCAGAAGCCGTCGCCGAGATCGCCGACGACTCGGGTGTGCCCGTGGTGGTCGGACACCTTCTCTTGTTTCATCCCGCCATCGAGCGGCTCAAAGAGCTACTCCGATCGGGCGATCTCGGGGAGATATACTATTTGTACGGTCAGCGGGTGAACCTCGGCCAGGTTCGTCCTGACGAAAACGCGCTGTGGAGCTACGGTCCGCACGATGTGTCCATCGCGTTGGAGCTGCTGGGCGAGCAGCCCACGAAGATCGTCGCGCAGGGACGGGGGTACATCCAACCGGGGATCGAGGACGTGGTGTTTCTCACGATGGAGTTTGCATCGGGGATCATTGCGCACGTGCAGATGTCCTGGCTGGACCCGCACAAAGAGCGCCGCGTCACGGTTGTGGGCTCGAAGAAGATGGTCGTGTTCGACGACATGCAGCCGAGGGAGAAGCTCAAAGTCTACGATCGGGGCGTCGACCGGCCGCCGGAGTACGGATCGTATGGCGAGAGTCTTTCGATTCGCGAGGGTGATATCTACAGTCCGCTCGTTCCCAATCAGGAGCCGCTGACCGTAGAGCTGTCACACTTCATCGAGGTCGCGCGGGGACACGTCGCACCCCGCGTCTCCGCTGCCGACGGTGTCGCGGTCGTCCGTGTCCTGGAAGCGGCCACGGCGTCGCTTCGCGCGGGCGGTACCGCGGTCGATCTCTCAACTGTCACCGTCTGAGATGTGATGGATCATCGAGCAAGTTTGATCGCGAAGGCTGAGGACAAGACCGGCGTCATCGGCGTCGTCGGGCTCGGATACGTGGGGCTCCCTCTGGCCATCGAAGTGGCTGAGGCCGGGTACACCGTCGTCGGGTTCGACGTGAGCCAATCGGTCGTGGATTCGATCAATGCGGGGCGCTCGCATGTGCTCGACGTAGAGTCGGACCGGCTCGCGTCTCTGGTCTCAGCCGGGACCATTCGCGCAACATCGGACATGGAGCGAATGTCCGAGGTCGATGTCATCTCCGTGTGTGTCCCAACCCCGCTTTCCAAGACCAAAGATCCTGACGTGTCGTATGTCATGGCGGTTGCCGGCGCGATCGAACGAACGGTGCGCGCGGGACAGGCCGTCATCTTGGAGAGCACGACCTATCCGGGGACGACGCGGGAACTCCTGTTGCCCAAGCTCGAGGTGCGCGGACTCACTCCCGGCAAGGATGTGTTTCTCGCGTTCAGTCCGGAGCGGGTCGACCCGGGCAATCCGACGTGGAAGACGCGGAACACGCCCAAGGTCATCGGCGGGCTGACGGATGCGTGTCGCGAGGTCATCGTGGCGTTTTACGAGCACGTGTTCGATACGCTGGTGCCCGTCTCTTCTCCCGAGGCGGCCGAGCTGACGAAGTTGTTGGAAAACACGTTCCGAAGCGTCAATATCGGGCTCGCCAACGAGATGGCGATAGTGTGTGAGAAGCTGGGCGTCGACGTGTGGGAGGTGATTGAGGCGGCGGCCACGAAGCCGTTTGGGTTCATGCGGTTCGAACCGGGCCCGGGTCTCGGCGGGCACTGCATTCCGATCGATCCGCACTACTTGGCGTGGAAGATGCGCGGGTTGAACTACAAGACCCGATTCATCGAGGTGGCGGGCGAAGTCAACGCCGAGATGCCCGTGTTTTGGACGCGCAAGGTCGTCGACCGGTTGAACGACGACGCGAAATCCGTGCGGCGTTCCCGAGTGTTGGTGATCGGTGTCGCATACAAACGCGATATCGACGACGTGCGAGAGAGTCCTTCACTCGACATCATTCATTTGTTGCAGCGGCAAGGAGCCGATGTGCGGTTTCACGATCCCCACGTCAATGAGTTGCATCATGACGGGCGGGTCATGCATTCGGCGCCCCTAACCGCCGAGGAGATTTTGGCGGCCGACTGCGTCGTGATCGCCACTAACCACTCGGACGTCGACTACGCGCTCATCGAGCAGCACGCCCGTCAGGTGGTCGATACCCGAAACGTCCTCAAGAACAAGCGAGGGAAAACAGCGTGAACGTAGCCGTGGTGGGTACGGGATACGTCGGTTTGGTCGTCGGCGCGTGTCTGGCCGAAGCTGGAAATACGGTCACGTGCGCCGACGTCGATGACAGCAAGATCAAACAGCTCAAAGCGAACAAGATGCCGATCTACGAGCCGGGGCTGGAACCATTGGTGGCGAGCAACCAGCTCGACCGACGACTACGGTTCACCACGGACGTTGGCAAGGCCGTGGAGGCGGCGGAGGTCGTGTTCATTGCCGTCGGGACGCCGCCCGATGAGGACGGGTCGGCCGATCTCCAGCACGTGTTGGCGGTGGCGCGAACGATCGGCGACCACATGAACAGTACGAAGGTGGTGATCACCAAGAGTACCGTCCCGGTTGGGACGGCAGAAAAGGTCCGTGAAGAAATCGCGTCGCGAACGAGTCACCCGTTTCACGTCTGCTCCAATCCGGAGTTTCTCAAGGAAGGCGCGGCGGTCGAGGATTTCATGAAACCGGACCGGGTGATCGTCGGAGTGGACTCGGCTGAAGCCGCGGATGTCCTGGGTGAGCTGTACGCTCCGTTTGTCCGGTCCGGCAACCCGCTGATCTTCATGGACATCGCCTCTGCCGAGCTTACGAAGTATGCCGCCAACGCCATGTTGGCGACGCGCATTTCCTTCATGAACCAGATCGCCGCGCTCTGCGAACGGGTGGGAGCCGATGTCGCGTTGGTTCGGAAGGGCATTGGCAGCGACCCGCGCATCGGGAAGCAGTTCCTCTATACGGGTCCAGGATACGGCGGTTCGTGTTTTCCCAAAGACGTACGTGCCCTCATCAAAACGGCGGGCGACCAGGGTGTCCCGCTGGAAGTGCTCGAGGCGGTGGAAGAGGCCAACGACCGACAAAAGTTGCTGTTGTTCAAGAAGCTGGTCGGCGTATTGGGCGACAATCTTTCGGGTGTCACGGTGGCCGTCTGGGGACTCGCGTTCAAAGCACAGACGGACGACATGCGCGAGAGCCCGGCGATCACGCTGATCGAAGAGCTGTTGCGAAAGGGGGCGACCGTGCGGAGCCATGACCCGCAGGCCATGGAGTCCGCTCGGCGCATCTTCGGCGATCGTATCCAGTACTTTCAAAACGCGTACGATGTGTTAGACGGATCGGACGCACTCGTGATCGTGACCGAATGG
>JBFIZG010000005.1:0-27490 GCA_041604955.1 Gemmatimonadales bacterium
AACTCGACAAACAGCGGCGGGTTGACCAAAGACGCCACGGGCGCGGAAAACCATCACACGATCTACACGATCGACGAGTCCCCACTCAACAGCGCGGTCGTTTGGGTTGGCACAGATGACGGTAACGTCCAAGTGACACGGGACGGCGGCGTCAGTTGGACAAACGTCCGAGCCGCCATTCCGGGACTGCCGCAGGGCATCTGGACAAGTCGGGTCGAGGCTTCGCATTTCGACGACGCCGTCGCCTACGCGACGTTCGACGGGCATTGGTGGGACGACACCGCGCCATACGTGTACCGCACCAGAGACTATGGCGTATCATGGGAGGACATATCGGGCAACATTCCGCGTGCCAATCCGGGTAATTCCGTCTACACCATCGTCGAGGACTTCGTGAACCCCGATCTTCTTTTCGTGGGAACCGAATTTGGTGTATTCGTCACCATTGACGGCGGAGACACCTGGACCCGGTTCATGGAGGGCCTGCCACCAGTCGCGGTCCATGACCTCGTGATCCATCCCCGGGATCGCGACCTCGTCGCCGGTACGCACGGCCGGAGTATTTGGATCGCCGACGATATTTCACCACTCCAACTCCTGAGCGAACGCGTTCTCGCATCGGACCTCCACGTCTTCGAGAATCCCATTGCCACCAAATGGTTGAACCAGTCCAAGGGACGAATCCAAAACCACTTCAAGTTCCGCGGTCAAAATCCCGATCGCGGAGCGGCGATCAATTTTTATGTCCGAGCGGAACCCGCCGATTCGGTTACGGTCATCGTCGAAGACGTGCTTGCGAGTCGGACACGGGTTCTGATGACGAAGGCGCAACGGGGAATCAACACCGTGCGCTGGGATTTTGAGTTCGAGCCCACATCCGAGGCGCTGGCAGCCCATCGAAACGAGCTGGAGAGGATCTTGGGTGTGACGAGAGAGCGGACATCCAGTACCCGCAACACCGAGCACCTGGAGCAAATGCAGAAAGATCTGCTGGCCCGGCAACGGTATCCCAGCATGTATGAGGACGCCGCATATCCGAACACGCACGACGCTCGACGGCTTCTCCTCGATCATCTGGGGCATATCGAAGACCGTCTCCGATCGGCAAACTCCACGCGCGACATGTTCCGTGTACGCGAGCAGTTACTCGCGTTCAGTCAGGTCATCGGGGACGAAGCGTTCTTCGGATTCTACGGAGAGGAGCTACGACCGGCGACGGCCCCCGCCGGCACATACCGTGTCACCGTCACCGCGGGCGACGCGACTGCCACTGGGACCGTGACCGTACGGGAAGATCCGCTCAAGAGAGACTAAGAAGGCTCGGCCTCTTCAGTTCCCTATCACGAGCGTATCCGGACCGGCACGTTGTTCGACGTGACACCGGCACGGCTCTGGCACTGCAAAAACAAAATCGGCGGTGACGCTGGCGCCATTCATCTCGGCAGTGACGCGAACCGTGTCACCCGCATCGCTGAAGACGTCCACCATCCCGTCGTCTGCCACGAGATACGTTCCCGGTTGGAAAAGCCCCAAAAACCCAGGCTCGAGCACGGCGCCGGTCGGGACATGTATGCGCGTGAGGTTGACACCCAACGCGGGTTCTCCTGCCCCATCGACGATCCGCACAGGGAAGATCCGAAACTCCTCGGTGCACACGCACGGGACCGGTCTGGCCGGGCTGGAA
The DNA here is from genome assembly GCA_041604955.1 of Gemmatimonadales bacterium. Lineage (GTDB taxonomy): Bacteria > Gemmatimonadota > Gemmatimonadetes > Gemmatimonadales > GWC2-71-9 > JBFHWR01. The sequence continues at coordinate 1,685 of JBFIZG010000005.1, forward strand.
CATGCGCCCCCCACGATGGTCGCAACAATCGTCAGGAGGAAAAGGCGTTGGCCGGAAATCGTCATCTCGGAAGCTCGCATAGCTCTTTTCGATAGATACCCGGCCTGTTCCCGAGGGGTCACTGCGAGGGTTCTGTTGCAAGGCGCGACGTGATTCGGAAAGACTGGCGGATGTTACCGGCACCCGACGTCGCCTGTCTGAGGCTGCCGAGGGTTACTGGGGACCGGTCAGCCGGCAGTCGTCAAAGGCGCGGCCCTCTGTCACAGATGCATCCACCAGTTCCGCCGCGGGTCCCGCGTCCGGTAGGATTTGCACCGCTAACGCACGGTACTTCTCTCGCGCTTCGTCGAACTGACGGAACACGTGATCCATCTCCCTACGCGACCGCCAACCGGGCCACGCTTCCGCCATTTCCTGCAACTTCTCGATCCAGCGGATGCCGTATTCCGCTGAGGCGCGGTCGCGAACCGGCTCATCGCCAACCGAGACCCAGACAGGGTTGGTGAACGCCTGCGCATACCCCACGTCGAGCGGAAACCTGTCCGCCGGCACACCGTCGGCCCGGACATGGAACCAACCGCTCCGGTTGACCGCAAACGCGCCGTTGTAATGGAACCGTTGCCTGAGGTCGCCGTCCAACTGGACGCTGTCGACGATGTCGCCATTGTATACGACGAGTAACCGTTCGATCGGCGTGATTGATCGCACCAACGCTTGTACGGTGACGGTCCCACCTGATGCGGGAAGCCGCACGTCAGCGCCGAGACCGAGCCCGTTTACCGTCAGCTGGACGAGTGGACCGGTCGACACGAACGCGCGACCGTCGCGAAGCCCCGCAAACCATCCGTCCATCGTCAATCCGCGGTCGTCGGTACAGACGTAGGTCCGGATCGATCCAACCAGTTTGCTTCTCTGGAGATCGCTGATGGAGTCTTCGCCGCCCGTCGCGGTGATCCGAATTCCGTTGTTCCAAGCAGCGTACAGCGGAAAAAAGCCCGCCGTGCTTGCGACCGACCACTCCAACGCATCGGTGGTCCCGAGAACCGCATCTACCATGAACCCCTTCCCTCCACCAAGGTTTCCCTCGAGCGGATCGCGGTTGCCAGAGAACGGATGCACGTAGCCGACGGTCGCGCCCTGCGTCTTGGCCTTTCTCAGCATGTCCGTATTGCTCGGATAGAGGCTTTCAATGGCCGTGCCTTCGTAACCCGTGACAAAGGGCGAGATCAGGTGATCTCTCAGTCCGAGCATGAATACGTGTCCATAGAACGGAGGGCGGTACTCCTGACCGACGACGACCAGCCGATCCGGCCGCGATACCGGATGCGGAAGTCCACCTGGAACAAAAAATTGGTGGTCCAACACGCGGTTGTCCTTATTTGCGATCTGTTCGTTGACGATGTCCTGGTCCTCCGCAGCGGACATCATCATCAAGTTTTCGAGGGTGTTGCGCAGATTCCCGGCATAATTCATGTGCACGTGGGTCGACCCACTGTACCAGCCATTCGCCGCCATGTCGGTCGCGGGTCGGAGCATCACGGTCGCCGTGGTGACGGCGTCCGGTTCGATCGCCAGTTGGGTCGACGCGGGATGGTATTCGAACCCCTTCACCGCCGTGAGACTCACCGGGCCTGCGGGCAGTGTGACTTCGAAGAACCCATCGGCGTGAAACACGTTGTCACCGGCCCAACCGACACGTGCGTATGTATCGTGTGGCGCGTAGAATTTTCCGTCGGCGGCGGTCAGGTGAACACGGGCCGCCGTGGGCCCGTCGGTCTCCGCATCCACGAGCAGCACCGACAGGGTTCCCACCGGACGTCTCCACTCCCTTGACGCGATCTCTACGGTCCGTTGCTGGCCCCCGTACGTCTCGAGCAGCGCTAGCTGTGGTAGACCGTACTCGTTCGAGATATACGCGATCTGTTCGCCGTCCGGCGACCACCGGGGGTGAAACGCGTCGTGCTGGAAGAACGTGAGCTTGTACGGCTCGCCCCCAACCGTCGGTTGGACATACAGATTGTTGAACTGGTCGGCAGCGCCGCTGGTGGACGAGTAGACGAAGCGCTTGCCATCCCGAGAGACATCGGGTCGCGTGCGGTACAGTGACTGCTCGGAAAGCACGGTGCGCGCACGCTCGATGCCGCGCTCCTCCACCGGAACCCACAACACGTGTCCCGATCCGAGCGGTTGGTTGCGGTTCGACACGATGAGCAGTTCGTCGCCGCGCGGCATCCACGCGGGCGTGATGTGCATGTCCCACCGTCCGAAGTAGAGGCGATTTCGCCCGAAGTCGTTGTCCGCGCTGATCGCGATCTCGTCACCCGCCCACTGACCGTTGTCGATCGGCCTGACGAAAACGTTGAAGTATCCGTTGGGCTTCGTGGATACGTACGCGAGGTGACGGCCATCCGAGGAGAACACGGGGTCCGTGTAGATGAATTCATCGTCAGTCAACACGTGCGATGCTCCGGTTTCGACATTCAAGATCCCGAGTTGAATCCTCTGATGGCGCTCGTCGGCGGTATACACGATCCACCGGCCGTCCGGAGACCACTCTGGGAGCGAGTGATACCTGTCGCCGGCGGTGACCTCGCGTGCCGCGCCCGTTCCGGGGTCGACCGTCCAAATCGACCCGTGCATCGCCACGGCGATCGTCCTCCCGTCCGGTGACCACGCCGGACCCCACGGCGTCGAGCTTGGCGCGGGCGGAAAGTAGTAGTTGTGCATGTAGTTGCCGCCGTGCCGGGCCGAGGGGTAAGCCGATTGCGCATGGAGCATCGCGGGGAGAAGCGCAGCGGAAACGACGAACAGCGCAGCCCTTGGTCGCCAACACCTGGCGTGCACTGGGTTCCCGGTCACCGGAATCATGTGTCGTCCCGGCGAGCGGGACCTTTGAGCACCCGACCAGGGCGCGCTCCCGTCAGTGCGCCATCGAGCATTACGGGCACGCCGTTGATGAGCATGTGATACACGCCCTCCGCGAACTGATGCGGATCCGTAAACGTGGCGCGGTCTCGGATCGTTTCAGCGTCAAAGATGGTGATATCCGCAAACATCCCTTCGCCGATCCGGCCTCGCTCGAGCTGCCCGATTTGCTCCGCGGGCATGGCCGTCATTTTGCGGACTGCCGTCTCGAGCGAGAGAACCCCCAGTTCCCGCACGTATCGTCGCAGGACACGGGGAAACGCTCCGTAACTTCGGGGATGGGGGAACCCCACCCCGTACCCAACGGGGTCACCATCCGTCTCGATCATCGCAAGGGGGTGCCGCATGATGCGTTTGACGTCTTCGTCGTCCATGCTATGATAGATCGCGCTGAACCCGCCGGCGAGCTGCAGCTCGATCACGAGTTGCACACCGCTCGAAAGCGAGTTGGGTACCCCGCGGTCCCTCGCTAAATCCGCGAGTGTCTTGCCGTTGTATTTCGGGTTGGAAGGAACGACCCGAAACTGAATGCGCGCAAGATCTTCTCCAGCGCGCTCCTGATCCATGATCCGGCGCATATCAGTTTCGATGCGCTCGCGCGTCGCCGGATCAGCGAGTCGCGCCGCGAGGGAATCACGCCCACCCGACAGCGCCCACTGCGGAAACAGAATGCTCGAACCCGTGCTTGACGCCGTATACGGATAGAGGTCGTGCCTCACGTCGAGCCCGGCGGCGTTCGCGGAATCGATCATGGCGAGTGTTCGTGCAGACCACCCCCACTGCTTCACACCCACAGCTTTGTGGTGGTTGATCTGCGCGGGAATGCCCGCCTCCGCAGCAATCCGTATCACCTCGGCAACGGATTCGATGAGACCCGTACCCTCGTTTCGCATGTGCGACACGTAGATGCCCCCATGGGCGGCGGCCACAGTCGCAAGCTCGATGAGTTCTTCGGTCTCGGCATAGTTCGCTGGGACGTATAAGAGGCCCGTGGAAAACCCGATGGCGCCTTCCCGCATGCTCTGATCGACCAGCGCCTTCATTTCAGCTAGTTCAGCCGCGGTTGGCGCGCGGTCTTCGAGCCCCAGAACTCGCTTCCGTGTCCAGGTGTGCCCGGCGAAGAACCCCACGTTCGGAGCGACTTCGAGCGAGGCCATGTACTCCGCAAGCGGCCATGGCTGATCGCCGCTGTGCAGACTCGCCAATATCGTGGTGATGCCCTGTCGTAAAAAGTTCTCGGCGAGCGGATGTTGGTGAATCGTCGTCTGGATGTGCGCGTGATTGTCGACGAACCCAGGCGCGACAACGAGCCCCTCCGCATCGATCACTTGCCCAACCCCGTCGACAGGAATACCGTCGCGATCGACGCGCACGATGCGATCGGCTCGAATCGCGACGTCGGCACGGAAACGCGGGCCCCCAGTGCCATCCACGACGGTTCCGCCCTGGATGACGATGTCGTACGGGACGTCTGGACTTGATTCCGCGACACAGGCACCGAGCACAACGGATACCAACATCCACGTCGTAATACTGAGATGGCCGCGAGCACCGATTCCAATCATGGTATACCCCACGAAGTAGTTTGACCGTACCGATCGAAGCCGCTCGCTTATAATGGTCTCTGGGCTCGCAAGGTGCTAGCGCAGCTCAAACGACGGACAGTTGAGCCCGCGTCTACGCGAGATCAAGCTAGCCGCCACCATCGATGGAGGCCCGAAAATGGTGCGTATTGAGAAGGAAGAGGTGAGGCCCGTCTGCCCGTTCTGCGAAATGACCGTTGATCGACTGATCGAGGTGAAGCGGGGTTGGTTCTCGGTAAACCGTGTGTTCTGCTGTCCTCATTGCCGAAAAATTGTCGGACTGACTTCCGGTCAATGAACAACGCGCCGCAGCGACAACGCCGCGATTGAACTCCCCTTTCCTCTCGTCGTTATCCCCCAGCATAGACGAGATTGCGAAGAGTGTCGACCGCAGGGCGACATCGGAAGGAGGCCGGTCTGGCCCCTTGCCGGGGAGCAATCGGTGGGTCGTGAGGCTGTGCAGCACGGTCGTTATCACAAGCCGATAGCGGATGCCCGCACGGCACCAAGAAAGTAACACAAGCACTCGCAGCCGGCCGGCCCACTTGCGCCCGGACAAATCGTTACACGTGATCCTGGCCTCGCTATGCACACCCGCACCACAAAGCCTGGCGCACTCGCTTCGGCACTGCTATTGTCGGAGTTTCCTACATCCGAAACGGCACGATCGGAGGATTGACCCCATGCGCCGCCCTCTCATCGCTCTCTTCGCGCTCGTCGGTTTCTTTGGTCTTCAGAGGACGTCCGCCCAGGAAATCGCGTCTGACACGTTGCTGACCGTCAACCACTTCCTCGATCTCGAGGGTGTCGGGAGCCCGCAGCTGTCACCGGACGGCACCCAGATCATCTACGCCCGCAGCCGGGTGAACAAGATGGAAGACCGGTGGGACTCCGAACTGTGGATCATGAACGCAGACGGCTCGCGAAACCGATTCCTCACGAAGGGATCGAGCCCCCAGTGGTCACCCGACGGCACCCGCATCGCGTACCTGGCCGAGGGCGAGCCGGACGGTTCGCAGATTTTCGTCCGCTGGATGGACAGCGAGGGCGCGACCTCTCAGATCACGCACGTCACCGAGTCGCCCAATTCGATGAAGTGGTCGCCGGATGGCTCCGCGATCGCCTTTGTCATGTTGGTCCCGGAGTCCGAGACCTGGAACATCAGCATGCCGACGCCTCCGGAAGGCGCGAAATGGACCGAGGCGCCCAAGATGGTGTCGAAGACTCACTATCGCCAAGACCGCCGTGGTTTTATTGAAGAGGGATACACACACATCTTTGTGGTTCCCGCGGACGGCGGAACACCGCGGCAGCTCACCAAGGGTTCATGGAACGTTGGGCCTCGTTTTTCCGGACTCAGTTTCGGTGCGAATATCGACTGGGTATCCGACGGAACACGAATCGTGTTCGACGGTCTCAAGGTCGACAATCCGGACGACCATTACGGTCAGTCAGCCATCTACTCGGTGAACGTGAGCACCGGTTCGGTCACGCCAATCACGACCGACCCGGGGAACTGGACGGAACCCACGGTATCGCCCGATGGGCGCCGCATCGCCTTCTCAGGCTACGAAGCCCGATACATCGAGCAGACGTATCACACCAGCGAGCTGTTCACGATAAATCTGGATGGCAGTGGAATGCGAAATGTCTCGGGTGATCTCGACCGGGACGTCGGCCAAATCCATTGGGCCGGAGATAGCCGCGGCGTGTATTTTACCGCGGGCCACGAGGGCACCCGGAACGTCCATTACGCCTCTACTGATGGACGCGTTCGGCAGATCACCCAAGGCGAGCACATGTTGTCTCTCACCTCGGTAGCGGGAAACGGTTTGGCAGCCGGCACGCGCTCGTCATTCCAATTACCCAACGACGTCGTAAGCATCGATCTCAACCGATCGGGCGAGTTAGCCCAGCTCACGAAGGTGAACGACGACATCCTCGCCGACAAGCGGCTTGGAGACGTGGAAGAAATCTGGTATACGTCGACCGACAACGAGCGCATACAAGGCTGGATCGTCAAGCCACCGTCTTTCGACCGAACGAAACAGCACCCACTCATTCTCCATATCCATGGCGGTCCGCACGGCATGTATAATGTGGGCTTCAGCTACGCCTATCAGAACTACGCCGCAAACGGATTCGTCGTTCTCTACACGAACCCACGTGGCAGTACCGGGTACGGCACGGAGTTCGGGAACGCGATCGACAACGCCTATCCCAGCGTGGACCACGAGGACTTGATGGCCGGCGTCGATTCCCTCTTGGGACGGGGGTACATCGACCCCGCGCGGCTCTACGTCACGGGATGCAGCGGCGGAGGTGTGTTGTCGAGCTGGGCCATCGGGCAAACCGACCGGTTCGCTGCCGCAGCCGTGCGTTGTCCCGTCACCAACTGGATCAGTTTTGCCGGCACGGCCGACATCATCCAATGGGGGTACCAACGCTTCGACGGATACTTCTGGGACGATCCGACCAGGTGGCTCGAACATTCCCCGCTGATGCACGTCGGCAAAGTGAAGACGCCGGTGCTTCTCATGACGGGGGAACTCGATCTCCGTACGCCTATCGCCCAGACCGAAGAGTATTACGCGGCGCTCAAGACGCTTGGCGTGCCAGCCGTCATGTTACGCTTCAAAGACGAGTATCACGGCACCAGCAGCAAGCCATCCAACTTCATGCGGACACAACTCTATATCATGGACTGGTTCAACAAGTATTCCGGGGATGAGAAAGCCGTGTCGATGCGGCAGGAGGGGATGCGCTGAGATGTCGGTAAAACACGTATCTGCGTTCCCCGAGGAACCCGTGGCAGCGGGCACAAAGACCGCTCGCCAGGTGCTCATCGGACCGGATCAAGGACCCAACTTCGCCATGCGCCGATTCGTGATGCAGCCGGGCGGTGGCATGCCGGCACATACTAACACCGTGGAACACGAGCAGTACGTGTTACGCGGAAGCGCGCGTGTCGGCATCGGTGACGAGACCGTCGATGTTCGAGAGGGCGACGTCGTGTACATCCCAGCCGGGACGCCACACTGGTACGAGGCCACCGGTGACGAGCCCTTTGAGTTCCTCTGCGTCGTCCCCAACAAGTCGGACACGATCAAACTGGTCGAGTGAACCTCGGGAATCTGGACGTCGGAAGCTGGACGCAAGACGCGGGATGCATGCCACGTCCCGAAGCGCCGTTCCTCGACTAGACCCACACCTGACGTAGCAGCCGAATCGCGTTACCCCCCATTGCCTTCGCGATGTCTTCGTCGGTGTACCCATGCTTGACCAGCCACCGCATGATATTGTGCGACCCCTCCGTTGGGTTCTCGAGACCGTTGACAAACGGCACTTTCTCGAATGAAGGATTCGCGGGAGCGCTTGCCTGCCCGCGTGGAGCGTGCGCCTCTTTGATCGACAACGCACCAGCGTACACCTCGTGCAAGCCGACGTGGTCTCCGTACAACGTATCGGGGCCGAAGCCTACGTGATCGATGCCCACGAGATTCTTGATGTACTCGAAGTGTTCCATCACCGCATCGAGTGAATGCGTTGTGGTCTTCCGAGTGAGGGTTGTGTGCGGCGCGGATTCCACTCCTATGACCCCACCCTTCTTCGCACACGCTTCGAGGACGTCGTCGGGCGCGAGACGGTTCGATTCCCAGAGCGCCCGGGCGCCGATGTGACTCAGGACGATCGGGTGGTCGCTCGCCTCGATGACGTCGAGCGTTGTCTGGTCGCCGCAGTGCGAGCAGTCGATCAGCATACCGACTTTGTTCATTCGCTCAACGGCCCGGCGGCCAAACACGGTGAGTCCTCCGTCGCGTGGCTCTTTCAGACCGGAACCAAGGGCATTGGCCTCACTGTACGTGACTCCAAGCGCCCGCACGCCGAACCCGTAGAGAATATCGATTCGGTCGAGCTCGTTCTCGATCATCGCGGCGCCCTCGATGGACGCGATCCAGGCAATACGCTCCTCGGCGTGCGCCTGGAGAATACCGTCGACGCTCGTGCAATGAACGAGAAAATCCTGATGGGCGAGATCGCATAATCGCATCCCCAAGTCGTGGAGAACCTCGGTCCACTTCCAGCCGTGCGGTGACTCGATGTTGAGGATGCCGTCCATCAGGTTGTCGAACACCGCGTCCCACTGCGCCGTCGCCAGCCCGCGAAAGGCGGTTGCCATCCGGCCCTCGTGCGTGTAGTTCGGGGATTCCGTAATATCGGCTGGAAAAACGCCCAGGTGCTCGTGCAGGGAGATCAAAACATTGTCGTTCACAAGCTGCCGCACGCGTTCTTCTTCCTCTTGAGAGAGCGGCACGAGGTCCGAAGCGACGCGATCGATCTCCGCTGCGAGGTCGAATCTTTTATAGTCGACGCCTTTTTCGAGGTAAGAAAACGACTCGTAGGCCGTTCCGCGCTTTGCAAGACTCATGGTCGACTCCCGACTGAATCCGAATCGGTGAAGGACATGTTCGGTGAAGATCTTCGCAACTACGGCACGATCCCCGTCGGACACTCGCCGTTCGGCTGGCGGAGCATCGGATACTCGATGCCGAGTTGTTCGAGATAGGTGTCGAACCGCGACGAATCGAAGTAGTACCGGCTCATGGCTTCTCGGTGTTGCTGCATGATCTCACGGTTTCGTTCGATCGCAGGCCGGTCTTCAGGGCGAATCAGCGGTTCATAGGTTATGTCCCTGGTCTGGACGTTCCGAAAATAGTCCCATGCCTCAGTCACGAGTTCGGGCCGTAGGAGAAAATCGAGCATGGTCATTGCCTGGGCCTTTGCTCCGGCCGTTGCGCCCTTGTGCGCGATGGGTGTCGCCATCGCGATGGCGTTGGACCAGTTGTGCCCGGGCAACCCGGGGATGTTCGACGGAAACGAGAGCACGGCGGTTGGGACGTTCCACGAGATGTCACCGATGTCGTCGGCATATCCGGCCTGTCGCTCGTCTTCCCGCAGCGCAGGTCGGAGCGCCGCCAGCTCGGTAGCGAGGCCTCTTCCCGGTCCACCGACCTCTGCCTGCACCGCTCTCGCCAGCGTCTGATCGTCATCGCTCCACTCCGGCAATCCAACCCGCTTGATATTCTCGTACATCGTTTCGGCGATGGTCTTGTTGAAGTGCCCCGGCCATGCCGACCCGAGTATCCGAACCGACGCCAGCTCCGTACCGGTCATCATGGCAGCGCCACGTGCGATGGAGTCCCCGATCGCGAACAGCTGTTGGATTTCCGGAAAGTTGCGCTCGCGAAAGTAAAACCAGATTGACGCGGTCGGCGGTACCACGTTCGGCTGGTCCCCGCCGTTGACGACCACGGAATGTGACCGGTGTTGGAGCCTGAGGTGTTCGCGGCGAAAGTTCCAGCCGACCTCCATGAGCTGGACCGCATCCGCCGCGCTCCGACCTCTCCATGGCGATCCACCCGCATGCGCGCTCTTTCCCTCAAACGTGAACAGCGCGGAAATGAGACCAGTGCCGGGAGTGATGCCCCAGCCGGTGGCGAGGTTCGACCCGACGTGAGCGTACAACACGATATCGACGTCTTGGAATACACCGGCTCGCACGAAGTAGGCCTTGGTGCCAAGCTGTTCCTCGGCGACGCCTGGCCAGATCTGAATCGTGCCGGGCAGACCTTCCCGCTCCATGATCGCCTTCACGGCGAGGGCGGCCGTGATGTTGACCGCTTGACCCGAGTTGTGTCCCTCCCCGTGGCCAGGCGCTCCCGGAACGATGGGAGCATGACACGCAACACCCGGGAGTTGGGACGCCTGTGGAATATTGTCGATGTCGGTGCCGAGCGAGATGACCGGCTTTCCGGACCCCCATGTCGCCACCCAGGCGGTCGGGATCCCGGCGATCCCTTGTTCGACCGTAAATCCATTCTCGCGGAGGACGTTCACCAAGTACCGCGAGGTCTCGAACTCTTGGAACCCAAGTTCGGCATAGCTGAAGATCTGGTCGACCATTTGTTGCGTGAACTTGCGGCGGTCATCGACCTCACGGACAACATCGCGCTTGAGGGTCTCGATCCGGTCGGACTGCGCGGGCAGCAGCGTGGGAACCCCTCCGAGTACCAAAGCGAGCAACGACATGATTGTTTTTCGAGCGACCATCCTTACCTCCGTGACTTCACGACGTGTACGAAAGCGCCGTATCGGTTCGGCAACTTCTTGTCGAGACTCGGGTGTGGAGACGAACGGAGTCTCGGCGTAAGATGCTCCGCGAACAGACAGGACGCGAGGGGCCGCGGGGACGCGCCGACCAGCCGGGGCGGCGAGACGATGCGGCGCACCTCGCTTATCTTACGTTGGTGCGTTTCGGAGGCTCGGAGACAGGAGGTAGCTTGTGCCGACGCAACTCAGCGACAACCCACCGCCGCCACCGGAACTGGTGGGTAACCACAGCAAGGTGATCCGCCACGAGGGAAACTTTCAATGGCAGGACGTGCCACTGGAGGCCTACAAAGAGACGACAGAGATGTGGAAGGGTATCACTCGGCGTGAGCTGTCCGGCAAGCGCGGCGAGTCGCAACGTTTCCACGTCCGGTATTTCGAGATCTCACCCGGCGGATATAGCACACTCGAACGACACGAGCACGAACACGTGGTTATCCCCATCAGGGGCGCTGGCCAGGCCCAATTTGGGTGTTACATCTATCACGTGGGGTTCGGCGACGTCGTCTACGTGGCGCCCGGCGACCCCCATCAGTTCCGGAATCGCGAAGACGCAACGGAACCGTTCGGTTTCCTCTGCATCGTGAATGCCGAACGAGATCCCCCCGAGTCCGTAGACGGACTCGGGGCTTGCTATATCTGTGAGTAGGTCACGGCTGGCCTAAAACTCGACCAACGACCCTCCATGCACGACCTGATTCCGGCCGGCTCGTTTGGAGTGTCGAAGGGCCTCGTGTGCGGCGGTCAACAGTCCGTCCAGGTCGGCCGCGCCGTGGCCAAGTGTCGAGACACCGGCACTGATCGTAATCGAGCGTTTTTCCCATGGCACACGCTCTACCGCCTGCCGAAACCGCTCGGCAAGAAGGTATCCACCGTGCCGAGTCGTATTCGGCAGGATGATGGCGAACTCTTCGCCGCCAAACCGGGCCACGACATCGGTCGTCCGGCTGTTGGCTTCCAGCAGCCGTGCAACTCGGCGCAGAACTTCGTCGCCGGACTCCCGCCCGTGTTCCTCATTGAACGACTTGAATCCGTCGATATCCAAGACGACCAACGATAGCGGCGAACCGTAACGGGACGCCCGCTGAAATTCCTCCTCCAACCGCGTATCGAACGCCTCACGATTCGTGGCACCGGTCAACTCATCGACGGCTCTTCGGTCAAGCGCTTGTGCGTTGATCTCCTTGACGTGTTTCTTGTAGGCCTCGAGCTGATCCTCGTATCGTTCCAGGATTTGCAGATTCTCCCGAAGCTCATCGATCACCCATCGAAGGTCCAGTTGGGCCATCACTTGCTGGGCCAATGCATGAAGTGATGCCTGCTGGGCATCACTCAGCTCACGTGGAACGCGGTCCATGACGCACAGCGTTCCGAGCGCGGCGCCGTCCATCGTAACGATGGGAGCCCCCGCGTAGGATCGAACACCGAGTTCGCCGGTCACCAGCGGGCTGTCCTTGAAGCGCTCATCTTCCAACGTGTCGCGCACGATCAGGATCTGCTCCGGATCGAGGATCGCGTGTTGGCAGATCGCGTACTCCCGAGGAATCTCCGTGAGATTGGCGCCGACCACGGACTTAAACCACTGGCGATCCCGGTCGATCAGACCCGTCAAGGCAACCGGCATCTCAGTGATCTCTGAGGCGAGGTATGTCAGACCGTCGAACGCATCCTCCGGACCGGTGTCGAGGATCTGATAGCGCTCGATGGCCTCGAGGCGTTCCGTTTCATTGTCAGTGAGGAATATTTCCATGATCATTTCCCGTTCCGGCGCAGGGCGCAGCCCAAGCACGGGCCACCGTGGTTCTGGACATAGCGAACACCAGGATCTTACCGGGGGCCGCTCGTGACTGATGTGACAGGAATCACCCCGTGCGCTTCCCCGCGTTCGCGGACGAGACGACGAACACGCGACGGGTACCGCGCGTAGGGCCGCTGCGTGGCCACGGGTGGGAGATGAGATCGAAGAATCAGCGCCCGGCCGGAGGCAGCACGGGATCGAGCCACAGCAACAGCACACACATTGTCACGAGGTTGGCGGCCACCAACGACCAACCGACGACGCGAAGGTTCTTGGGGTGCACCCGCGCGATACCGATCGCCGATGCCGCCAGAACGGGTGGCACAAGGGCGCCGACAATGGCCGGAGTGAACGACGCCATCCACATTCCCGTCAGTCCGCCGGCGACTGCCGTCACGCCCAACACGGGTGAGGCCGCCAGGATCCAGACACCGTCCGGCCGTTGCTTGTGATGACGCTTGACCCCGTGGACCGTGATAGTCCCCATCGTGAAACTCACGCACCACACCGCACTTGCTGCCACGGCGGTGGTCCAGGCAACGTGCCCGGCTGTTGCCACCGGTAGCAACGCCGTCGTCAACACCGCCACAACCAACACTTCACCCAAAAACGTTTTCGCACGCCCAAACAACACGACGGGCGCGAGCAGCGACGCAAACGCAACCGGAACGAGCGCCCAGAGCGTCGCCGCAGGAGGGCTGGATAGCACCGCTGCCCCTGCCGCACCGGCCATCAAAACTCCGAGCACGATCACGCGACGCCGCGCTCGGTCCCCATGCGCTTCCTGTAGCCGCTTGCCACGCCTGCCGGTCACAATCGCGAACGGCTCATGGATCAAGACGCCGATCACGATCGTGATCGCAAACCCAACGGATGCAAGATTGATATCGGCGAGGAGCAAACCCGTCAGGAGGGGAAAGGCCAGTTCGGCATAGACCCCGTGCTCCCGGGGCAAGAGCGATTCGGAGCGAACCATACGTTGGCTCGAAGTGCGCTGCTACGGCTTGCGACTCACGGCGCCAGCCGCGGTCGAAGCTCTGTTCCCGAGGGACGTGAGGTCCATCCACGACTGGGGGGGACGTGTTACGACTTGGGAACCTCCTTTGTCGGATCGACAAACGGCTTTTGCACCACAACCGTTTCAGCATCTCCGTTGGGCGTCTCGGTGACGAGCATCGTACCCAATGCCGCGTGGTCGGCTGGCACCATGGCGTATCCGATGTTCTTCTCGAGTCGCGGCGAATACACCCCCGACGTGATGTGACCGACTCGTGTGCCGTTGGACCGGACCGGCCAGCGGGTCATGTTGAGATCGAGGGGCACGCCATCGATCTCCACACCAACCAGTTTACGATCCACCCCAGTCGTCTTGACACGGGCAAGTGCCTCCTTGCCGATGAAGTCCGTCGACTGGTCGAGGTTCACCATCCACTCCAGACCTACGTGGTACGGGTTGTCATCCACCGTCATGTCGATGCCATGGTTGAGGATACCGGCCTCGATGCGCCGGATGTCGGATGGGCCGGTTGGGGCGATGTTATGGGGCATCCCGGCTTCGATCACCCGATTCCATAGCTCGGTGCCACGGCTCCCATCACGGAGATAGATCTCGTAGCCCACTTCCCCGCTCCAGCCGGTGCGAGTGACGATCACGGGAATCCCGTCCAACTCCGTTTCGATGAAATGATAGTAAGGGAGATCGAGGACTCGGTCGCCAAACAACGCTCGCACGACCGGCTTCGATTTCGGACCTTGGATTTGGAGCGGAGACACATCCGGCTCTTGTATGTCGACGTCGAGCCCCGAATAGTACGCGACGCCTTTCGCCCAGAGTAACACGTCGCTGTCTGCCAACGCGAGCCAAAAGTGGTTGTCTCCCAAACGGAGGAGCACGGGGTCGTTGATGATCCCACCGTCTTCGGCGGTGATGATGACGTACTTGCCCTGTCCGACCTTGCACTTGGCCAGATCGCGCGGCGTCAGCAAATTCGTGAACGTAAACGCGTCCGGTCCGGTGATTTCCACTTGGCGCTCGACTGCCACGTCCCACACGGTCACGTCGTTCAGTAGTCGCTGATACTCAGACTCCAAATCATCGTATCCGATGGGTAGGAACATGTGGTTGTAAACGGTATACCCCCAACATCCGCTCTGCAGCGTCGCATCGAAGTACGGTGAGCGACGGATGCGCGCACCACGCTGAACGAGGGACATGTCAAACGTCGCCGACATGCTTCACTCCTTTTTTCGCTTGATCATTTGTGTCCGGCTCGGACGCACGGAGAATCATAGCGTTAGATGCGGGTCCTGCAACTCCACGTCTGAATCCGGTGCATGGTCAGGATCCGGACCGGTTTTCGGTTCGAAGACGGCACGTCCGGAGTATTGCGACAGCAATGCCGGGAGCGGAAGGGGAAACGGCGAGGTGGGAAGGGATTGTGCGCGCGGCTTCCGATCCTGGATCTGCACCAGCCGCCATACCAGGCAGCCGGTCTCAGGCAGCCGAGTGGGTGCTCCCCGTGAGTACGTGGGCCTGTGAGACTCTGTTCCTGCCCATCCGCTTGGAATGATAGAGGGCCTTGTCGGCTGCGACCACCAACGACGCAACGTCTGGGATCTCATTGGTCAGTGTCGAAACGCCGACGCTCACGGTAATACGGCGTTCTGTCCACGCGGCCGACTCGACGGCCTGACGAAACCGTTCCGCCAGAATGAACGCCCCCCCGGTGTTGGTATTGGGCAGGATCACAGCAAACTCTTCACCGCCGTAACGCACGGCGACGTCGGTTACCCGCCCGTTTTTCTGGACCAGCGCGGCGACCTCGCTGAGAACGCGGTCGCCCGCTACGTGCCCATAGGTGTCGTTGAACGACTTGAAGTTGTCGATGTCCAGCATCACCAACGAGAGTGGTGCACCATGCCGCATGGAGCGTTGAAACTCTTCTTCCATTCGGCGCTCAAACACGTATCGGTTGGTCAGGCCGGTGAGTCTGTCCGTCGCGCGCTGCTGTTCGAGCAGTGCGTTGCTCTCTTCGAGCTGCTGCTGGTACGCCTCCAACTGGCGCTGGTACACTTCGCGAGCGGCGATGAATTCCTGCTGTTCGAAGACCACCCGCCGGAGTTCGAATTGCGCAATAACTTGGCGCGAGAGCGCCTGGAGCGCCTCCTGCTGTGCCCCCGTCAGGTCCCGCGGCACCCGGTCAATCACACACAGCGTTCCCAGCGGCGATCCGTCCGGGGACACGAGCGGTGCCCCGGCGTAGAACCGGATGTGTGGATCCTCAGTGACGAGCGGATTCTCGGCAAACCGCTGGTCTGCCTGTGCATCGGGGACGATGAGCACGTCGCTCGGTTTGAGAATGGCGTGCTGGCAAAACGCGTGCTCCCGGGGTGTTTCCGAGGCATCGATGCCGATCTTCGATTTGAACCATTGCCGGTTGGCGTCAACCAAACTCACCAGCGCTATGGGCGTTCCGGCAATCTGGGAAGCAACGAACGTAATGTCGTCGTATGCTGGCTCCGGGAGCGTGTCCAGGATCCGATACCCGTGGAGCGCGTCCAAACGGCCCGACTCGTTTTCCGGAAGAATGATGTCCATCTGTCCCTGTAATGCGTCGAAACCGTCGCCGAAAGATCCGTCATGCCGAACACGGAAAAGTGTGGCCTCGACCTATCTTTAAGCTGCGATGTAGCTCACGAATTGTGGGGTGGCTACGTCACGTATTCGGCCCGGCTCCCGCCATTCGCCTCAACGCGACTCCCCAACAAGATCGGCCAGTCGGCTGCGCGCCCGTCGCACGATGGGTTGGAGTTCCGGATCGGCATCCCGCCACAGATTGACGAACGCGTTCAAGTGCTCTACGGCGGTGGCGGTATCGCCCAGCGCGAGATACGCCGCACCGGCGCGTTCATGCGCTAAGGGAAGTATCGGGCCGTACTCGCCGACATCGGTGTAATTCAGCCGATATGTGCCAACAACCGAGTCGTAGTGCACTGCAGCGTCGGCCCATCGTCCCAGTGCGGCGAAGGTATCGGCCAACAAGAGTTTTGAGAGGTGGTGGAGCAGACCCTGCTCTTTCTCACGAGCTTCCACCAAGTGCGCTAGGGCATCCTGAGCGTTCCCGCCGGCCAGCGCGAGAACGGCACGGACATGATCCGCGATGCCACTTGGTTGGAAGTCCTCCGTTTCGACAAGCGAGTCCATCGTTGCGAGCACGCGGCGTGCATTGGCACCTTCGCCTGCCAGCGCGTAGCCGTTGGCCACGAAACCCAGAGTGAGATGATGGAAGTACGGAGACGTACCTAGCGTACCCGGATCGGGAGCCCGCTCGACGACGGGCAGCATTCGATCCGGCAAGCCCGCTGCGAGTGCCGAATACTGGGCAACGAGCAGTGGCAAATATTGAAACCATTGCGAGCTTGACTCCGTTGCTAGAACCGTCGCCGAATCGGCGAGCGCGATCGCACGGCCAAGCTGCCCGCGCATTCCACTCATCGACGCCAGGATCCAGCGGCCGTAGGTGCGTGGGAAGGGAAGGGCATGACGGGCCATGTCATTGGCGATGACCTCTAACCGGTCGAAGTCCACCGCATAGAGAGCGTTCCCGGCCTGGGTCTGCCAGGTCATCCACGTATTGGGAAACTGCTCGAGCATTGCAGTGAGAACCGAATCGGCAAGTGCGTGTTGTCCGAGGGTCCGCGCCGCACTCGCCAGGTTCAGCAGCGGCACGATGCCCTGTCCACTCGCCGCTGATCGGCGATAGAGCTCGAGAGCTTCCTCGTATCGTCCCATGCGTTCGTACACGTCGCCGAGATTGTTCAATCCCGTCGAATGTGTGGGGTATCGGTTGACGAGCAGTGAGTAGTAGTAGGCTGCAGAGTCCAGTCTGCCACGGAACGCATGAAATGCCGACCCAATGAGGTACCGTTCGCGGGGTGAGAGACGGTCGCTATGTCGATAGGCCTTGCTGATGTTCGACTGAGCCGCCCCGGTACTGCCCATGTTTCCGTAATAGATCCCCAGCCCTCGATACGCGGACGCGAACGTCGAGTCGATCTCCACCGCTTGGAGGAGCAACGAAATGGCCTCTTCGATTCGTCCGCGCTGTCCCAGTTCTGTCGCACGCGCCGACAGCTCGAGTGCGTCGAGCGAAGCTGTGGTGACCTGCGGCAGCGGCCGGCTCCGACCGAGATCCCTGAGTGACTCACCCAAGTGACGCCGAGTCAGGCGGGCCAAACGCTCGACTGCATCGAGCACATCGTCATCGTCATTGGCAGTTTGTTGTAGCCGAATCGCGACTTCGGCGGTCGCAGGTTCGATGATCTGCGCCGTGAGCTGATATCCGTTTCCGAGCGGCCGCACTCCTCCCGATATTACCGCCCGATACCCTTCCCGGCGGGCGATCTCGACGGCGACGTCTGCTACGACAGCCGTCGAGTCCGGCAGAAGCATCCGCTCCATGACTTCGCCCAAGCCGGTTCGTTCGACCACATTCGCGTAACTCGATTGGTCCAGGTCGGTTTCGACTGCCTCTCGAATCGCCAGCCCGAGGGCGGGCTGATTCGTTTCGTTTGTGAAATCCGCCACGAGGACCCGGTCACGAGCGTCAAAGAAGTCGGCGGCCGCCGGCCGCACGATCCAGGAAAACCGGCCTCCCAACGCGAGGAACACGGCAATCAGCCCGATGACGATCGCGGCAACCACCGGGACGACGACGTGGCGGGTGCGGCGCCGCGAGACGGTAAGCGCGGATGCAAACGCCTGCGCTGTGGCGTATCGGTCGGCCGGCACCCTAGCAAGCGCCCGGTCGAGCGCGGCAACGACCGTATCCGGGACGGTACTTCGCACCGTCTTCACACTCGGAACCGTGTCCGTCACCTTTCGCGCGAGAATTGCCTGCGGCGATGAGCCCGTGAACGGCGCGTCGCCAGCGAGCATCTCGTACAGCACACAGCCGAGGCTGTAGATATCACTCCTGGCGTCGAGGGCTGCTTCACCCGTGGCCTGTTCGGGGCTCATGTACGCCGGCGTGCCAACAGCAAGCCCGGTTTCGGTCAGCCGATCGCCTCCGGCTTCGCTGATCGCCCGGCCGATGCCGAAATCACTCACAACGGCATGGTCCGATTCAAAGAGAATGTTCTCCGGCTTGACGTCTCGGTGAATCACGCCGTTGTCGTGTGCGTAGGCCAATGCGTCGGCGACTTCCCGCGTGATCCGGATTGCATCGTCAATGGGAAGTTGCTTCTCGACGTTCAGCCGATCCCTGAGCGACAGTCCGTCGACGTACGGCATTACGTAGTACAGAGTGCCGTCGGCGTCTCCCGAATCGATCAACATCAAAACGTGAGGATGGGTCAGCCTTGCCGTGATCTGGATTTCTCGCAGAAACCGTTCAGCACCCAGTGAAGCGGCAAGTTCTGGACGCAGTACCTTGAGTGCCACCGGTCGATCGTGCTTCAAATCGCGGGCGAGATACACCACGGCCATACCACCGCGGCCCAACTCGCGCTCGACATCGTAACGATGGGCCAGCGCCGCTTTGAGTTGTGCTAGTTCGTCGGACATGGTGCTATACCGCGAAGTACAGAAACGGATCGGACACCGCCCTCAACACTCACCTTTCACCCCTCACCACTCACCACTCTCACTCTGCCTCTCACTCTTCGGGCAGCGCCAACGCGACCAGTTCCGCCTCGACCCCCGGTCCGGCAACCGCCAGCACGATGTACTGCTTCCCTTCGTGCGAATAGGACATTGGGGCGGTGTTGGTCGTTGCAGGTAACTCGATGCGCGCGATCTCCTCGCCGGTCCACTTGTCAACCACGTGTAACAGGGGGTCTTGCCCTCTTCCCTCCCCGTAGAACACCAGGGTCTTGGTCGTCAAAATGTTCGCATGTGCCCGCTTCCCGGTGTTTGGCAAGTTGACGCCCTGAAGAGCCGGGTGGTTCTTCACCGACTCGGGCGTGTCTCCGTTCGGTATGCGCCACAGTTGCTCGCCCGTCTTGAGATCAATGGCCGTGATCGCACCATACGGAGGCTTGAGCAACGGGAGGCCCTGCGGGCCCCGAATTCCACCGGGCCCCATGGAGACGTACGAGGCACTGCTCGTGCAGGGTTCCGCCGTTGGGCATCGCGGGGAACTCCGTCTCGACTCGCCTCCGGGAACCAGCGAAATGACCGTATGCCCGCGCTGCGACGCGACATAGAGAATGCCGGTCTCGGGGTCCACCGACGAGCCCCCGGGGATGTTGGCTCCACCATTCGCGCCGGGTGCGTGAAACGCCCCCTGCGTGCCGTCGGGGGCGTTGCGCAACGAGGGAGGATTGAACATCGGGCCCATGCGGTACCGTCGGGCGAGTTCGAGAGCTTCGGCGCGAAGCTCTGGCGTAAAGTCGATGAGGTCATCTTCCCTGACCCCCTGGTGTTCGAACGGCGGCGGCTTGGTCACGAACGGCTGCGTCGGCCACGTCTGTTCCCCGGGAGCGTCTGACTGACGAACGGGCCGTTCCTCGATGGGCCACACCGGCTCTCCTGTTTCACGATTGAAGACGTATGCCCAGCCTTGCTTGGTCGTTTCGATGACCATCGGAATTCGCCGGCCATCGACCGTCACGTCTACCACCTTGGGCGCATTGGGATTGTCGTAGTTCCAGATATCGTGGTGAACCATCTGGAAATGCCAAACGCGTTCTCCGGTCTGAGCGTTCAGGGCGATGATGCTGGTGCCAAAGAGATTCATCCCCAACCGGTCACCGCCGTAGTAGTCGTTCGTCGGCGTGTCTGTGGGGATGAACACAAGCCCTCTTTCGGAGTCGGCGGACAACGGCGCCCACGCCGAAACGTTCCCCGAGTAGGCCCACGACCCATCTTCCCACGTCTCGTTTCCCATCTCGCCGGGTTTCGGCACCACGTTGAATGTCCACAGATGCATCCCGGTCTTGGCGTCGTAACCACGAATGTTTCCAGGAACGTTTTCCTTCTTGCGCGGGTAGTATCCGCGGTCGTGCGAATTTCCGACGACGATGACGCCGTTGACCACGATCGGTGGGGATGACGCCGTGATGTCACCGTACGCGAGCGTTCCACTGTCTGGATGAACCGCGTAGTCACCGAGACCAAGGTGCAGGTCGACGATGCCGTTCAAGCCGAAGCGGGAAATCGGCTGCCCCGTTTCCGCGTCGAGCGCGACCAGGTAATACCCCGGTGTGATGTTGTAGATGATGCCCCGGCCATCCACCTCGGCATACGCGACGGCTTTGCCGTAGTTCTTTCGGGTGGACGTTTCCCAGCGTGGATTGTCCCGCATACGCCACATCCATAGCGTCTCGCCCGTGGTGGGGTCAATCGCCACCACCGCCCGTCGCTGGCCCGCCACCGTGTAGAGCTTGTCCCCAACCTTGAGCGGGGTGGCCCGATAGATGAAATCCGGCTCGGGGCCGTAGTTGGCAGCCTTCCATCTCCAAGCCACCTCGAGACTCGCGACGTTGTCGCGATTGATCTGGTCAAGTGGTGAATAGCGGGTACTTCCCTCGTCGCCACCCCAGTAACGCCATTCGCCGTTCTCCGTGCCCTTTCGCTGACTTTCGGCAGGTTGCACCCAGACAAACAGGAGTGCACCGAAAAGGGTGACAACCGCGGCTGTATGCGTCCGTCGCATCATTCTCTCCGTTCTATGAGAATCTTCCCCATCACCTCTTTGTCCGGGCGGAGTTCGGTTTCTCCCGCCGGCAATCCGTTCATCTGGAAGATGTAGGCGAGCACGTCGGCGAACTGACGTTGCTTGAGTCCGCCAGGCCGGTCTTCTGGCATCGTCGTGCTAATCAACTCAAACAGCGCGGAGACCCTCGTCCCGTTCCAAGAATCCAGAAATCCGTCTGCGAACCACTCGGGTATATGGCAGGCGATACAGACGTCGCCATACGTCTTCTCGCCGCGACGCGCTTGGGCCTCGGTGTACACCCCGTCCCGGACCGAAATGACCTGCTCCTGCTGGGACTGTGCAGGCGAAACTGCCCCGGCCGAGGCGCCGATGGCGACGAGTGTCGTCACGATTGACCGCATGTGTGAAAGCTGCGGAGTTCGCCCATCGAGCGCCAGTTATCCACCCCGGACGCTCTCCAGGTCCCCCGGGCGAAGACGGGATACACCCCCTCGGCTCCAGCTACGCGAGGTTTGCCAGCCACAGGGTCACAAACGCCGCATAAAATACGGCAGTCGCGACCAGAGCGATTCGACGCCACAACGGCGGCCGCAGTCTCTGGGGAAGCAACTTGGTGTTGATATACAGCAGATGGATCGAGGCGATCACGAAGACGATGCCCGCCATGTTCGCGCCTAGTTGCAACAGGATGATCGGCTGAGTGAGTCTCAACGCAATCACGCCCCATATCACCACGACGCCCAGCACGCCGTAATACACGAATCGCACATCGGTTCCCGCGTGTCGTAGTCGGCGGCTTCCGGTCCAGAGGATGTCGGTGACCGCTCGCGTCACGCCATCCAAAATGTCTAGCTGCGTCTTGAACAAGATCCACGCACCCAACAGCGCGACAATCCCGCCAATCAGCGCGCCGCGGGTTGTGACCAAGGCTTCGGCCAGCGCCGCGGCGACCCCGAGACCGCGAATGTCTGTCCCGGCGGGGATGAACGTCACGTAGAGCAACGCGGGGAGCGCCATACCCAGCAGGGCGCCGACGAAATACACACCCCACTGATCGGCGCGAACGATGCGCCACCACCCGCGCCAACGAGTCATCGCCTCTTCAGTGGTGGCAAACGTAAAACCGGTGGACTTGAGATCGACTCGCGTTCCTCCCACCGCCGCGGGAATGTATCCCACCTTTCCGGCCATCCCGTACCCCTTGTCGCGCGCCCAATTTGAGAGCGTGACGTTGATCATTCCTCCGGCCCCCGAATATGCCGCGAATGCCCCAATGAGGAAAAAGTCCGCGCCGCGTGGTATGAACTCGAAGCTCGCGGTACGCACGTCGTACCCGGCAAACCCGGCAACCATGTCGATCCACGTTCCCGGCGCGACAAGTACGAGGGCAAGCAGGAAGAATCCTCCCAAAATGGCAACGACGAGTATCCAATTGAGGATCTCGAGCGTGCGCTCGATACGTCTGCCGACCAGCAGGATCGCGACGCAGACGAGAAACGTTGCTACCCCTATAAGGTAGACCAAGTTTGCGTCTTCCGGGCCGGCAAGCCGTCGTGCGCCAAGAAAGAAGATCGATCCTGCCGCGGCACCGGCCCAACCCGGCCATCCCACCTGGAGGAAGTAGAGCAGCGAGTACACCCACGCCCACAGCGTCGAGTGAGGCCGGGTGCGCATGAATCCCGTGATGGCCGACTCGCCGGTTGCCAGCGTGTAACGCATCAACTCGGTGTTGAAGACGGTCTGGAGGAACGCCGCGACACCAGTTACCCAAAGAAGCGTCAATCCATAACGCACAAACGCCGCCGGCCCGAGTAGAAACTCCCCGCTCCCTATCGACGCGCCAAGCACGATGACCCCGGGGCCAACGGTGCCGATCCATGCGAGCCCCTTGGGATTCGGCGGCGGCGGCAGTTCAGCCGTCGTCCACGCGTCGAGACCCGAGCGCGACTCCTGCGGCACCCCGTCCGTTGGTGTAATGTCGGAACCCGTACTCACGTCGACAGCATCATCCTTCAAAGAGGCGCGGAGAACTTAGGCTCGAATCACGAGGTCGGCTAGGATACATTGGGAGGCGAGGGGCAGCGGGCAGCGAGTAGAGTAACCACACGACAACGGAGTAGAGCGTGCGGCCGACGAGTGCGCAGCAGTTCGGCGTTCGGAGCGCCGGGCCCGGATGTGGAGCCGAGGTCGAAGGAGCGACATGAACGATTCCACACGACCGGGACGTCCCAAGGTGGCGCTGTTCGTCACATGCATGGTCGATGCGCTCTATCCCCAAGTCGGAATGGCGACCGTAGACCTGCTCGAGCGCCACGGCGCCCAAGTGGTGTTTCCCACTGACCAGACCTGCTGCGGGCAGCCGGCATTCAACGCCGGACATCCCGTCGATGCCCGGACGATGGCGCGTCATTTCATCGACGTCTTTTGGCCTCTCGTTCACGGCGGCGACGTCGATGCAATCGTTGCACCCAGCGGGAGTTGTGTGGCGATGGTACGGCACGGGTACACACTCCTGTTCGAACAGGGGAACGAAGATCGTGGTCGAGCGGCTGACTTGAGTCGCGTCACGTACGAATTGAGCGAATACCTCGTCGACATACTCGACGTTGATTGCTCCGAGACCTCGGTCGCAGGCACGATCACCTATCACCCATGTTGCCATCTCCTTCGCGACTTGCACATAGATCGGCAACCTCGGCAACTGCTGGAGACGATTGGAGGCGCGCAGTTCGTCGATCTCCCTGACGCGGAGGAGTGCTGTGGCTTCGGAGGGCTGTTCGCCATCAAGCACGCTCCGATTAGCACGGCGATGGGACGGCAAAAGGTCCGGAACCTCCAAACATCGGGCGCGGATCTCGTCGTCATGAACGACGCCGGCTGCATGGCGCACGTGAACGGGATTCTGGAGAGAGACGGACACACGTGTCGCGCGGTACATATTGCCGAACTGCTGAACCAACAAACCCCGCTCAGGGAAAACTCCACCGATAGTTCCGGGACAGGTCATGCCGCCACGCGGAGCGCGGCCGACGGTGGACAACATCGTAACGGCCTGTTGAGCACGTGAGAATCCGCTGATGCAGGTCGACGTGCGCGCTCCGTTCGCCGAACGCGTCCGGCAGGCACTGGGTGACGACAATTTGCGCACGGCACTCAGCAGAGCCACCGGGCGCCTGAGCGAGCGGCGTTCCGAAGCGATGGCTGCGATCGATGGAGCGCAGCTACGAGACGACGCTCGGACTATCCGGCAGTCGGCAATCGACCGACTCCCGGAACTGCTCGAGCAGCTGGAGCAGAACTTTCTCAACAACGGCTGCCACGTGCACTGGGCTCGCGATGCGGACGAAGCGACCCGCATCGTTCTGGACATCGCGCGCCAGAACGACGTCCGGCGCGTCGTGAAATCCAAGTCAATGGTTACTGAAGAGATTCACCTCAACCGCGCTTTAGAGCGGGCAGACATTCCCGTTGTTGAAACGGATCTGGGTGAGTACATCATCCAACTCGCTGACGAGCCTCCGAGTCACATCATCGCGCCAGTCATCCATAAACGAATTGAAGATGTCAGCGAACTGTTTCAACAAAAACTCGGGACGGAACCCACACTCGATCCCGGTGATCTCTGCTCGACCGCCCGGCGGACCTTGCGGCAGGAGTTTCTGCGAGCAGACATGGGAATCAGCGGTTGCAACTTCGCGGTAGCAGAAACCGGAACGGTTTGCCTCATCACTAACGAAGGGAACGGTCGCATGGTGTCCAGCCTGCCGCGGATCTACGTGGCGGTTGCCGGCATCGAGAAGGTCGTCGCAACCATGAGCGACGCGGTGCATCTGTGGCAAGCTGCGGCGCGGAGCGCGACCGGGCAGAGCGTATCGGTGTATTTCTCGCTGACGAGCGGTCCGCGCCGGCTCGGTCACGCAGATGGGCCCGACGCCGTCCACGTAGTGCTGCTCGACAACGGCCGCTCCCGCATCCTCGAGCGCGGGTACCGCGACGCGCTGCTCTGTATTCGCTGCGGCGCGTGTCTGAACGCCTGCCCAGTGTATCGACAGATCGGGGGGCACGCCTATGGCCCGACGGCCTACAACGGTCCGATTGGCGCCGTGATCACACCGCTCTTGACGGACGAACCGTCGCGAGCGCGGGAGCTGCCCTTTGCCAGTACGTTGTGTGGCGCCTGCCGCGAGGTCTGTCCCGTCAAGATCGACCTACCCCGCATGCTGCTCCAGTTGCGTCACGACCTCACGAGAGAGGCGCCACCGCCGTTCCTCGAGCGATGGGGCTTTCGTCTGTTCGGGAGAGTCATGCGCAATGCACGAAGCCAACGACGGGCGACGAGCATCGCGCGGTGGATTTCACGATTGTTGCCGAGACGGGGCGGCGGCATAGCACGTCTCCCGTTTCCGTTTGGCGCGTGGACCAGAACGCGGGTGTTTCCGCGCTTCGCGCAGGCGCCATTCCGCGACCTTTGGTCAAAGCGGAGCGCAAAGAATTCGGACATGCGAAATGACGCCTGACACCACCAGCCGGGACGCGATACTCGGACGCCTCCGCGCGGTGCTCGGCCAGGCGACGCCCCAGCCAAGGTTCGTTCCGACGCCGGTGTTGCAAGTTCACGGCGACCGGCGCGATTGGGCCCGAGAATTTGGGGACAATCTGCGAGCGGTTG